>CAJUIY010000048.1 GCA_910586865.1 uncultured Bacilli bacterium | reverse complement strand
CATTCCCAAATCTTATCTATATCTACGATTAAATCATCACTTGTTGCTATATTATTAACCCAAGTTGACTTACCGACTACAAGGAGATCCATATACTATATATACTTTTTTAGGTAGTTCATATCCGAATCTATTATGTACTTTGTTATGGCATTTGAAGTGAATCAACATTATGTTGTCAGGATTAAGACTTATATTGTAATCATTAACATTAGCATTTGTTAATGGTATCTTATGGTGTCCAATGCAATCATAAGCTTTTACTATTTCTGCTCCGCAATATTCGCATATCAATTTGCCTTCATCATTTACTCTTGCCAATTTCAAATCTTGTAATAAGTTTTGCCACTCTTTAGATTTATATAAATCGTGAGCATTTTCAAACATATTATTCATTCCTTTACCATAATTCATTATCTATTTGTTTTTCTTTAAGTTCTAATGTCTTTTTACTAAATCCAAGTTTTATCATGTTCTCTCTGCTTTTTCTTTTTGCTTCTTGAACTCTAGTAAGTCCATCTTCTATTCTTTGTATTGTATCTATTGTGGGTTCCGCTTCTGTTATTGTTTCTGTATCTCCTCCGCTGTTCTTCTTTTTGATATGACCTATTGTCATATCTTTTTCTGTTCTTTCTAATTTCCTGATTCTTTCCATCATTCTGTTTTCTCTTATTGTAAGTATTTTATATTCATGTATATATTCTTGCATCTGCAGTTCATCATTAGCACTAATATTATAATTTTTATATAATGCCCATTCCTCTTCTGTTAGCATATTTTTATATATTTTTTCATATTCTCCAGTAACTACTGCATTGTTATTATTACTAGTTGCACCTTTTCCGCCTTTGTTGTTTTTCGCATTTTGGTTTCCTTTATACAGCTCACTTTTGTTTCTTGTTAGTTTATACTGATTTATAATCTTTTTTAAATCAGACAAAGTAATATTATGTTTTTTGAAAATGTCTTTATATGTCATTCCATTTAAATAATCTGTTTTTATATTTTCTATCTTCTTCTGGGTCAATACAACTCACCCACCTCCATTACTTTTTCTCTAACTCTGCCTTTTGTCCTGTTAAAGTTTCCCAGCGTTTTATAATAACATCACAATATCGAGGATCTAATTCCATCGTATAACATATTCGATTGCTTTGTTCTGCAGCAATCAAACTTGATCCGCTTCCTCCAAACAAATCTACTATTAAGTTGTTTTCTTTACTAGAATTTTTTATTAAATATACTAATAAATCAATAGGTTTCATTGTTGGATGTTCTGCGTTTCTTGTTGGTTTATCAAATTCTAATACTGTATTTTGTGATCTGCTATCAATAAAATAATGAGCCTTTCCCTCTTTCCATCCATAAAGAATTGGCTCATGTTTCCATTGATAATCTTGTCTGCCCATAACAAACGTATTCTTTACCCAAACTAAACATTGTGCTAACTTAAATCCTGCATTCTTGAAAGCATTTCTAAAATTTAGACCTTCTGTATCTGCATGAAATACATAAATAGGAGCTCCTGCTTTTGCTACTGAATACATATTTATAAAAGCATCTATTAAAAGATTATAGAATTCTGTTTCATTCATATTATCATTTTCTATTTTTCCTGCTGTTCCTTCATAATCCACATTATATGGTGGATCTGTAAGAAGCATATCCGCTTCTTGATTATTCATAAGACGCATAACATCTTCTTTTTGCGTACTATCTCCACATAATAGTCGATGCTTACCTAGTCTCCAAATATCTCCTACTTTTGTTGTTGGTTCTTCTATTTCATCTAGTGCCTCTTCTAAATCGAAATCATCTTCATTGGATCCTATTATATCTTTTAAGATGTCATCTACTTCATCATTACTAAATCCTGTAATGTTTATATCAATATCTGCTTCTTTTAATTCAGCAAGGATTGCTTCCAATTTGTTATTATCCCATTCTCCACTAATTTTATTTAATGCTAGATTTAATGCTTTTTCTTTATTCTTATCTAGATCAACTACAATACATTGAATTTCTTCATATCCTAGTTCTTTAAGCACCTTTAGTCTTTGATGACCACCAATCACTGTCATATCTGCATTAATAATTACTGGAGCTACATATCCAAATTCTAAAATACTATTTTTTATCTTTATGTACTCTTCATCTTCAGGTTGTAAATCTTTTCTTGGATTATACTCTGATGGTTTTAGCTTTAGTATATTGATTTTTTGAATATTCATAGTCGACTCCTTTTTTTCAAAACATTTCGATTCATATATGCAATTTTTACATTCTCTTTTCATACATACATCATATTTCATAGGCATATTCCTTTTATTTTGGTTGCGGTCAGAGGATTCGAACCTCGTCTTTGGGCTATGACCCCAATGTGCTGCCGTTGCACCATCACCGCATATAAAAAAGCCACCCAAAAGCAATCAGGTGGCTAATTGAAAAAGAAATGAAGAAATAAAATGAAAATATTTAGTATTTTTGCAATTATAATTATAACATAGTGTTTTTTGAAAAAATACAGAAAAAATATATAAATTTTCTATAATTTTTCTATAATTTTTTATTTTTGTTATATTCTCGTTGCATTTTGGCTACAGAATTTTTTATTGCTTTCGTTATTGCATCATAAGTTTTATTTTTATTTACAGCAATTTCTTCTATACTCATCTTTTGATAGTATCTCATTTCTATAACATCTTGATTATATTTCTTTAAGATCTTCACAAGATTTTCTACCACTTTTATTTTTAGTTCTAAACCTTTAATATATCTTCTTTTATCTGCTATTTTATCTTGTCTTTCTATTACTTGTTTTTCTATACTAGATTCAACATAACCTTTTGCTTTAGGCATACCATCTAAATTGGCACTTTTTATATCAACAATTTCATTTTCTAGTTCTTGTATTTCCGATTCAGTTATACTGATTCTAGCTTTATATGTATTGTAATTTTCTAATACTTCCTGAACGTTCATCTTTTGCATCCCTCCTATATTTTATATATAAAGAAAATCAATGCTACACTAATAGTTATTTCAATCACATTAATTATGCTTTTTGAAATACTATCGTTTTGCTCATTCATTTCTTTTACTATTTTTGACAATGACAATATTCCTAGAAAGAATATAAATATTATTTTTAATGCTAAAAGCATGATATACACCTTCTTTCCGCTTCTTATTTTTCTATCGTGTTCGTTTCTAATTTTTCTATGTAAAAATAATTTTTAAGTGTTTTTTCCTTACAAATTATTATTTCTATCGTTTTTTATTGTTTATTGTTTTGTTTTTGATAACTCATCACTATATTGTAATACCTATAAAATGTATATGGTTCCTTGTTATTTTTAATAATTCTGTTTATTTCATTTCGTTGTATTCCTTGGCTTTGCAATAATTTTATAAATTTTTTCTTTGTCATTTTTTTATTGCTTAAGTTCCTAGCTAGACTTTCAGCTATTCCTACCAATGTTGTTGCAAATGATCGTGCTGTTTTTGCTAATGTACCAAAAGCATCTGATAGACTTTTTATAACAGGTTCTAGTGTTCTTTTTACCTCACTTATAGTTTCTTTTATTACTGCTTCTACTTTTAGATATTCTTCTTCATTGATATTTATGGTCTTACTATCAGCATCACAAATCAGTTCAGTAATATAGCTTGTCCCTGTTATTCTTTCTGCTTGTTCTATTGTAATATTTTCATATTTACATTTTTTCATTTTCCACTCCTATCTTCTTACGAATTTCACAATTTCTTTTTATCCATTCATCACAATAGCAATTAGCTCCTTCTGTTCTTTTACAAAATGGATATCTACCACAATTTCCACATCGTTTACTATTTTCCATCTTTTTGTACCTCTTCCTTTGTTTTATCTAATACTCTGCTTGTTTCTACTACTTCTAATTTATTATTGATCTCTAGTAATAATTTAACTATTGCTTTTATTTCGTTAAATTCCAATATTTCTTCTTTTTTATTAATAAAATCATTTAATATTTTTTCATCTTCCTTACTCATTTTACATCACCTCTAAATTCACATTTATTTCTACTTTTATTTTATTTTCCATTGTAAATATTTCAATATTTTTTAATTCTCCTAAATGTTTCTTTATGTAAGGAGTTAATTCTTTTTCTGTTAGTTCAATTCTTTCATAACACCAATACATAAAATTATTGTAATGCCTATAAGCAACATATTTCTTTGGCATAATTATTTTCTCCTTTCCATTTTTAATATTTAGTACCTCACTAAAATTTTAATTTTTTAATTTCTTTTTTATGTTCTTTTAAATATTCTCTTCTTTCTTTTCTATTCATCATACTAATTTTTTCTTTGTCAATTATGCCTTCATTTAGTATCTTTCTTTGTCCCTCTGTCATTTTCAGTGTTTCTTTTTCAAACATTTTTATCCTCCAAACATCATTGTATTTTTTCTTGATTGTCCGCTTCTACTGATTTCTTCTCCTATATCAATTCCTATTGCAAATTGTTTGTTTATCGCTTTTGTTATTTCTTTTTGCATATCTTCAATGGGTGTTATAGGTGCTATTGCTGGTAGTGCTGCAACTGCCATTGCTTCTTTTACCTTTGATGGATTTGGATTATCCCAATTTTTTATTTCTATAATTTCAAGTATTTTTAATATGTAATATCTTTTTTTAGGTATTGCTCCCCATTCTTTTTTACCTGTTCCAATGTCTACTATGCATCTGCACTTAACAGATGGAGAGTTATAACTATAACCATTTCTAAATACTATGAAAAACTCTGCTGCTATGTACTCGTTTCTAAAATTCGTAGGTCTTGGCATATATCTTTTAAACCTACTATCATAATATGGCTTAAGTTCTCTATACTCTTCTTTCTTTTCACCATTTACAATCATTTCAAACCATCTCTTTTTTATCGGTAATACTAGCATTTCTATTCCTCCATATATTCTAAAAATTCTAATAACTCTTTGTCATTTTCAAAATATGCTAAACTTGTTACTATATCTATTTTGCCTTGTAGTGTATAATCATTCCATTTATAATTTTCTTTTATTAGTTCTTTTAACTTTTCTGTAGATATGGTTACATGTCTAACTTGTACACTTTCTTCTATTATTGTAAATTCATCTTTAGGAGCTATGTAATATTCACACCCATCGATTTTATTATCTAACTTTATTTTATATTCATTTCTCAATTCTTCCTCTACTGTTCCTGTTATTCCATCATATTTTTTGTGTAATATCTTAACCTTTTTCCCTATAATATCAGCATCATAATAACAGCCATTGCATCCCATTTTTTCTCCTCTACAATGTTGCCATTCTTTATCATCACATTTCACTTTTGTTTCCTCCTTTTACTCTTTTATAATATTTACTATCTTATAGTATCTAGCATTATCTCTCTGCATACTTCTTATCATTGATTGAAATAGTATTTTGCTATCTACTTTTAATTCTTGTTTTTTAGCTTTTTTTACACTTTCTAGAGTGTTGAATTCTTTAATTAATACTCCTACATTATCGGGTATTTCATTTTTCACTTTTTGATACAATTCAAATGTCATAACATAATAGTTATAATTTCCGATAAATGTATTCTTACATTTGCTATGAAAATCATTTTCGCTAATTTTTATTTCATAACATCTCCAAAGATCTTGTGTGTCATAAAGTAGATAATCTACTCTTTCTTTTCCAAACCAGCCTATTGTAACTTCAAAACATCCAAATTGTCCTTGCTTATCTGTGTATTTAAAAAGGCAATCTTGAAGTTCTTTAGTAAGCTTTGTTTTCATTATTCATTCTCACCTTCTTCTTTTAAAAACTCTTTTCCAAAATCCCATCATGTTTTCTACAAAATCTGCAATTACATCTGCAATAGGTTCTGTAATATCTGTCATAAGTTCTACGAAGCCAGTTAAAAACCATCCCAAAAAACGCAATATTAAATATATAGGTGTCATTAAAATAACAAAAATTATAAATAAAAACCTCTTCATAGTTTATTTCTCCTCGAAAATATATTCTTTTAATTTACTATCACAAAACTTTATATTGTTTGGTGTTACTTCTTCTACTTGTCCATTTTCATATTCTACTATTCCTACTTCAAATTCCTGTCCCAATAAGTTTTTGGTATGTACCCAGCCATGAAATAATGCTCTTTTTTCTTTTACTATACATGGTCTATATTCTTGTGAAATTGTTATATTACTATTTGCCATCCCAGTACCTCACTATTTCATTTCTAATTGTATGAGTATCTTCATTGATATTCTGTTTAATGATATTTTTAAATGCTTCTTTTGTTTTATCTGCAAGTTCATGTTCATATATTCTTTTAGGCAATAAAGCAAACATACACAATTCTAATAATCTTTCATTTTCGCTTCCCAGTTCGCATTTCTTTTGCAATTTCATTTTTTCTCTAGCTTGATTCGGTGTTATTTTATGCTCATTTAAATCTTCAACTACTGACTCTATTTCATTATTTGGCATTTTAAATTTTCTATGTGCCATACAATAAATACTTCCATAGTCTGCTGCTGATATACATTTTTGATTATTTAAGCATTTATAGCACTCTTCTCTTAATTCACTCATTTACTTTTCTTCTCCTCTCTTATTTTTTCTACTGCATTAGTCCAACACTTTGTACATCCTATACTTTCATAATTACAAATATCCTCTTCTTGTTTCTTATCTATCTTCTCTGTTCCAAATACATCTGATGGGCACATATCTACTCCACCATTACAAAATATTTTATGGCATCCCTCTTCTGTTGCATTTTCTATAATTATTTTCATAATTTCTTTATATGTAATATTAATTGATGGATTTTCTGTAATTATTACTTTCTTTTTTCCATCCATATCATAAACATTAGACATCGCTTTTCTCCTTTTGTATTACTGTATAACCTAATTCTCGTACTTTATCACAAATTGGCTTGAAAGTTTTATCTTGCATATTCCAACTTTCTCTTTGTATTGCTGACCAAATGCCTAATTGTTCACCTCTATTGTTTGTTATCTTATCCAATATCTTTTGTACTGCTTTCTCCTTTTGTGTAATAATTCTTCTATCTGGACAATCTTCATCTTCTTCATAGAATATCTCTATATATAGTTTTTGCATTTTTACTATATCTTTTAATTCTATTTCTTTTGGCATTGCTTTCTCCCTTCGTTTCTAATATTCTTCAATTTTTATGTAGATTCTTGGTGCTTTATCATATTTCTTTTCAATCTCTAATTTCGTAACCTGTGTATCATCTTTGAAAGCAAATTTGTTCATTGCATCTAACACAATTTTTATGACATTATCTGCATCAGGCTTTTTAGTAGGACTTATATTTCCCTGCAGCATTTCCGCTTCTTTCTTTTTACTTGTGCTTTTAGGAATTCCAAAATAAGCTATGATCGTTACTTTTACCCTTGATTCAATTGGTATAAAATTAGGATATTCTCTTATAAACCATTGTCTTAAAGAATATTCATAAAGTTTTGTATTTGTTGGTGTATAGGCTCGACCTGTTCTTGTATTCATTCTAGGTCTTGCTTTTCCTACTGGTTCTCCTATCATTTCAAATTCATAAACCATTTGATTCCCTCCTAATCTTCTGGCATATAATATACCTTTGGTAAATCGTAAAACCTTTGCTGCCCTGTTCCTCTATTTTCTGTTCTAAGAACTCTTTTGAATTCTTTTATAATTTCTTTTAACACCTCTTTCGCTCGTTCTTTTGTTGTATATACACCTAATGTCCCTATTGGGTTTTTAATGTAAAATAACTTCCTTTCAAATTCTGTATTTTCCCATAATTCTTCTATCCATAGTTCCATTTTTTCAGTAGTTTTCATTTTATCTTGACTAACTATTAACATCTTTTTCCTCTTCTCCTTTCGGTTGTATTGTTTCTTTCATTTTGCTTATTTTTAGATCTTCCAGCACCCTTGTTTTATATATTCTTGTGTCCCAATTTTCCCTTAATCGTCTTATGTTTTTTAATAGATTTATTAAATCCCCTGTAATTAACTTGTTTGTGTATTTATCAGAAAAGCCTTTAATCGTTGCTATAAATTCTAGTTTGTCTTTTATTTCTCTGCGTTCCTTCCTTGTTTTTTGTAATCTAGTAGCAACTTTTGTTAATTCAAAAGCATTCAATTTGCTTAGTTCTATTTCATGAAGTAAATCATCTTGCTCCAGTTCCTTGGTTCTTAACTGATTCTTAAGATCTGAATTTGTTCTTTCAATATTCGTGAAAAAATAATTCATTTCTTCAACAAATTTCTCTATTTCATCTATGTTATCAATCTGCATTTTCCACCTCTTCAAATTCTTTCAATGCTGGTTTTAAACACTTATTGCACAATGCTAACTTTAGTTCTCCGTTTTTTGTAACTGTATGTGGTATTGTTGCAGTTCCACCAGTCATTTCTTGTTTTTTCTCTAGAATTTTTATTTCTTCTCCGCAATAATCACAAAGATAATAATCATATAATTTTACTTTTTTGTAATTTACTAGGTGGCTTGCATCTGGTTTTGGCTTCATTTTTTGGTATATTGGTACTGTTGTTCTTCCTGATAATCCTGCAAATTTCATTATTTCTTTACCTCCATTTCTCTTTTTCCATTTCTTCGTGCAAGCACACTATAAAATAATTAATAACCTCTTCTAGTCGATATTCTGGTTTTTCCATTATGTATTTTTTGGTTTTGTAATATTTTAGTGTGAATTTATCTCTTTTGAGATTATTCAAATAAACTCTATGTGGACTTAAATATATTTCCTTTAATGCCCAAAACATTATTTTTTCATCTAGTACCCTCTCCTCTGGCATAAGCTTGTATATTTCACTGGTACTGCAATACATTTCTAACCTTTTCAATAGTGTTATTAGCGGTTCCTTGTCCTTTTGTTTTAGTCCGATTTCTTTTCCGCTTCCCTCTTCATAAATATAATTAAATAATAAGTTTAGTTTAGTTATAATGTATTCGTCTGCTTGTCCTTTTGCTTGTGCGTTCGGTTGTTCACTCGCTTGTTCAAAATACAATTTTGTTATACTATATGTAGAAGCTTCATTTTGATTTACACCGCTTCTTATATGAAATATATTCATTATTGAGCAGTTCATTTCTTGCCCTTTGTAATGAAGATATGTTTAATCCTTTAACTTTGCTCATTAGAATAGTATTGGTTACTTTAAACTCACAAAGCCAGTCAGTCTTGCGAGCTATCTCTAGTAATACTAAATATATTGAAATAGCATTTGCAGAGATAGGCTTGTAGTCTAATGTAGAATAAAATTCAGAGAGCTGTTTTTCTAAATCAATTTTATTTTTCCTATTCACATACTTTTACACTCCTTCCTTTGTAATTCTTGACAATAAAACATATTTTTGATAAAATAAATATATGGGTATTTCTTAAATACTCTAAAGAGTAGAGTTTATGTATCTTGGTCGGTATGCAAATTCTTCTCTTTTTTATTTTGTATAATTCCTCCTGTTATTTGCTCTAATGTTTCTGCAGTAATTCCTGCAATTGCTTTCAATATGTTTTGTTGGTTATTATCCATGTTAGATTCTGCGATATATCTTAATGCCTGCAAATCTTCTATACGATTTACTCTTTCCTGTACTAGTTTATCTTCTAATTCTTTTATACGATCCTCTAAATAAACCAACCTTACTCCTTGTCTAGATATTATCTTTCCATATTTATTATCTGGTTCGATATCATTCTCTAAATGTTTAGGCATTACTATTTCCTCCTAATTTTTTTATTTTGTTTTTCATTATGGCTAATGTAACAATGTGCCAATAGTAACATTTATCTAGTTTGTCTGGCACTTTACATCCTCCTCTTCTTTTGAAACAACTAACTTTTCTACTTCTTCTAGTAAATAATTCAAATTTTGTTCAGCAGTTGATTCCATTAAATTTATTGTTTCTTTTATGATGTATGCAAGCCTTTTTTCCTCTTCTCCATCTTCTTCTAAAAATGTATATACTCTTACATCTAATTCCATCGAATTATATTGCTTTATTGATTTTGTAATTTCTGCTTTTGTCCAATATCTATCAATTTTGCTTAATAGAGCATATAAACTTGTTATTTTTTCTAAAATACTATCTTTTAATTCCATTTCTGTTTTCCTCCATTTTTCTTTTTATTTTTTTTACTCTCTTCACTTGCTTCATAAATTGTTTCTATAATAAGAATAATAACTAAAGCGAATATTGGTAATAAATATTCTCCGCCAACCGCTTCATAGTCTCTTACTGCAGTTGCATATTTTATCGCTATCGGTGTTAATATAATTGTTGCTATGATTACTAATATTTCAATTACTCTAACTATAAATTTCTTTTTATCTGATATTTTCAACTTTCTTCACTCCTTCCAATTCTTTGATATTATCTAGATCTGTTAGGTCTTGTCCTTCATATCTTGATAAAAATTCTAATAATGAAGATTTCCTAATTTTGAAGCTTCCCAATTTTAATGCTGGTAATAATCCTTTATTTA
Organism: uncultured Bacilli bacterium; assembly: GCA_910586865.1. Taxonomy (GTDB): domain Bacteria; phylum Bacillota_I; class Bacilli_A; order RF39; family UBA660; genus UMGS995. Next base: position 1,937 of record CAJUIY010000048.1, on the reverse strand, counting down.
TTAAGTCATATATGTAATTAGGGTTAGTTTTTAATAGCTTAGCTGTTTCAGCTACGGTATACAAAATATCTTCCATCAAAATTTCCTCCTTGTTTTGTGTGACGTTCCGCATTTTTTAATTTTCTCATTTTTTCTCCTTCCGTTTAGTTTTTTCTAAACTTTTTCTTCAAAAAAATATAGCTTTATTTCTTCATCTGGTATTTTCAAAAAAATAAGCATTTGATGAATTTCATCTTGTGTAAACGGTACTTGATTATTTACTTTAAGACTGAATGTAGATTTATTAATATTTAAATATTGAGCAACATTATCTTGTGTAATATGTAATTCTCTAATTCTACCTTGTAATTTTCCAAAGTCAAATACACATTTTTTATTTCTACTTTTAGCCATTCTTTCTCGCCTCCTTCTGTTTAGTTTTTTCTAAACTGATAACATATTATATCTGTTTTTTTGTTTTGTCAATACATTTCTCAAAAAAGTTTAGTTTTTTCTAAATTTTATTTTCAAAAAGCCGTAAAATGTTTGACATTTCTAAACTTTTGTGATATTATTTTTTTAATAAAGAGTTTATATAGGAGGGAAAAAATGAATGGAAGAATAGATACTTTTGCTAACAGACTTTCAAAAGCTTTATTTATAAGAAATATAAAACCAATTGATTTAGCAGAAAAAACAGGTATTTCTAAATCTAAAATAAGTTCTTATATGTCTGGTCGATACAAAGCAAAACAAGATGGTGTATATTTATTATCAAAAGCTTTAGATGTAGATCCTCGGCTGGTTAATGGGATATGATGTATCTATGGATGGAAGAACTAAAATTACAGAAATAGATGTAATAAATCTTTCTACCAATGAAATTCTGCAAAAAATACCTTATTCATATAGAACAGACATTGCTGAAGATGACCCAAAAAATTATTTTGCAATATATGCTTCAGATAGTTCTATGGCTCCTCTTCTTGATGTTGGAGATATAGCCATAATAAAAAAATATAATGATTTTTCTAATGGAAAGACTTATTTATTGAAAATTAAGAATGGCAATCCAATTATTCGTAAAGTAATCAAATCTGATAATGGAAATGTAGAATTACAAGCTATGAATATGTGGAACTTCCCTACTCAATATGATTTTAATTTTGAAGATTTAGAAATTTTAGGTGAAGTTGTAAAAGTAGAAAATAACAGTGCTTTTAAATAGGAGGAGAACTTTTGATGTATTTATTTAATCGCTCTAAAAAGAATGATGTTTCTCTAGATAAAATTAATAATAAGATAATTATACTATCAAATGGCAAAAAAACTGAATTTGATGTTAGAACAGCAAATATATTATTTATCGTTAAAGATACAAACAACTATCAACATGGTATGGTATTTCACTGCTATACTAATAATGAAATTGACAATCAAGTAAAATGTATTTTTAAGAACAAAAAAGACATCTCTCGTATTAGAGCTTTAGAAAAAGAAATAAAAGAATATAAAGAATATTTACTAAAAAATGATAAAAAAGAACATGATGAACGATTTCAAAAATCCTTTGAAGATACTTTAGTAACTATAACTCATCCAAATGGAAAAGTAGAAAAAGTAAGTGATAAACTAATATTAGATTTAGATGACTATGTTCTAATATCTGAAGATGGAAAGACTTATCATAAATGCACAGGTTGCTATAAACGATGGTCTAACGTTTATAAAGAAAAGTTTAATGGATGGAAATTAATATCTATCGAAGAAGCCAAACATCAAGGATTAAAATTATGTAGTTTTTGTGAAGAAGCTATTGCTATGGACTTAGAAGATATATTAAATGAAAATAATGTTGAATAAAATAAAAAAAGGATAATGTGTTACATTTTTTGCGGAACGTCACACATTATCCAGAGCATAAGCACTTCGAAAAGTGTTTACTTTGTAATTATATA
>CAJUIY010000047.1 GCA_910586865.1 uncultured Bacilli bacterium | reverse complement strand
AAGTTCTATCCATAATAATAATAAATATCTTCTTGCATCTACTGTATGGTCCATTAGGATAGTAAAACTTAAGGAAAAGACTTCCTTTTTTAACTTCTTCATATACTAGACTCCAACTTGTATCCTAATCCTCTACTTGATTTAATATTCACATTAGAACCAATCGCTTTTAGCTTTTTCCGTAAAAAAGATAAATAAGCTTCTAAATTATTAGAAACAATTTCATTATCGATTCCCCATACTTTATCATAGATTTGTTCTTTTGATAGAATTTGATTGGGATTATTCATAAAATATTCTAAAAGTTGAAATTCTTTGCATACTAGTTCAATATGATTTCTCGTTGTTTTACAATTTAATACGGAAGTTGTTAAATCAAGTTCTAAATCATCAAACTCTAGTACTTCTTTCTTCTCTAAATAATCTTTATTTTTTAATTGAGCATTTACTCTAGCGATTAGCTCATCTAAGTGAAATGGTTTCGTAACATAATCATTTGCACCTTTTTCAAAACCATCTAGTTTATCTTCTAATGAACTTCTTGCCGTCAACATAATGACCTTACTTTTTATGGAATTTTCTCGTATCGCTTTTAAAATAGAAAAACCATTTTTATTCGGAAGCATCACATCTAATATAATCAAATCATAAATATTTGTTAATGCATGATATAACCCTTCTTCTCCATCTGTCAGGATATCTACCACATACTTTTCTTTTTTTAGTTTAGAAGAAATGGCATCTGCCAAATTATATTCATCTTCTACAATCAAGATTCTCATCACAATCACCACCTAATATCATATAGAACATTTATTAAATAAAGATTAAATGAAAACTATGTTAGTAGGAAACCTTCTTAAATAGTAAATAGCTTTCAGATATTTAGTGACGTTTTATAGGAATCTTTCCAAAAACATTGTTAAAAACTTTTCTTTTTGACTTCTCTTTCTTCTGTTTTTTTGGCAAGCAATCTTCATAACTCAAGCCATAAAATGCTGATTCCGACATTTGTTTTAGGATGGATGGTTCCTGGCTTTGTTTTTTCTTTTTAAATTCTGCGATTTGATTTAATCTAAATTCTCCCTGCTCTTTTAAATAACCTTCTAGAATTTCAACTTCTTCTTTTGTCATTTTCATTTCTGGCATCAAAACTCCGTATGCTTCTACCGATTCCTTATGTTCTTGATAGTATTGATATTTTCTATATTTTAGCCAATTTTCTTTAAACACTGGGTCTATATCTTGTAATTTTTCATCGGTATCATCTTCATTTAAAGTAATCCTATAGCTACTAAAAATGGGATCATATTGATTTAGAAAAGCTAAATTCATATAAGTATCCAACCACATATCTATATTTTTTTCAATTCCTTCTTCTATGGCATTCTTATCCATTCCTATCGCTAATAAGGTATCTACTATGCCTTTTCGAAAAGCATAATCACACATAGGAGAGAAAAGGAAAAAATCTCCCCCATACTTCGAATCAACAACCCAATTTTCCCCATCATTTCTCATCCACTCAATTTGCCATTTTACGATTTTCTGTTCATATTCACTTCTTAACCCATTGAAGTAGGAAGAGTCTTTTACATATTCTCTTACTACCCCTTCTCCAAGTGAATATAAATCATATTTTTTCATCAGCAAAGAGGAAAGCCAATCAACATCTCTTAAATGGCATGGTAAATTAGCATCGGAAACGATTTTTTCTCTTTTAAAACAATTAATTTTCCAATTCCCCTCCTTTGGAAAAAAATCCATAACCATAGAATCTAATAATTTAGCTGTTTCTGTTTTTATCATATAATCCCCCTATACTTATTAAAAATTTATCTCTAAGAATATATTCCATATTCTTTTTACATCATCGTAATAAAATGAATATCTACTATTTTATTTTCTAAAAAAGCAGAAATACTATTCATAATAAGAGAATATGCTCTTAGCTCTTCTTTCTTATTTAGTAACTCTTCGTAAGTAAACCATTTTACATCCAAAATTTCTTTTTTATCAAATCTAATATCTTCTTCTAATAATTTCATAGAAAAGACAATACTTATAAATACATCATCGTGAAAAACTTTATTTCCTATTTGCAAAAGTCCTGTCAATTCCACATTACACCCTGTTTCTTCTTTTACTTCTCTTTTAACACCATCCAATATGGTTTCATTGGGCTCCAAATGTCCTGCAGGTATATTCCATTTACCCCTACATTCTTCCTTTCCTTCTTGTACCAAAAGAAACTTACCATCTTTTTCAATGATACCACCAACAACTATTCTTCCCATATCACGTTTTTCTCCTTCTGCATCTTCTGTTATTTTTTACGTAGTGGTTTTCCTATTTTACCAGATGCTTCTACCTGATGAAATTCATTTACTTCCTTCATAAATTCTCCAATAAAAGTACAAAATGCTTCATATTCTTCCTTTTGTTGAATATTAACAGGATGGTATTTATCTTCTTTTGTCTCGCTAGGTCCAACCATTAATTTGACTACTAATTTTTGATTTAAATCATAAATTTCTATCCAATTTTTTCCCTCTTTAGCATTTACGATTCCTACGTTATCCTTGTTAAAACTTAGAGTCTCTCCATAACTCATATCTCCACCATCAAAAGATAATGGAATGACACAAAGAGAACCTTTTTTGAATCCCACTGCATAATAAGAATAAATATTGGTAGTCGTAACTCTTCTACCGCCACCTCCTATACTAAAATCTTCCCAGGTGGCATAAATACTTTGATACGTAGAATCTCCTGTTGCTTTTTGTACTATATCTTTTACTTTCTGCTTTTCTTCACTATTTTTTCCTTTCTTCTCATTTATTGTTTCTTTTATATAAAAAATAACAAATAAAACTACTAGTGCTACTACTCCAAAAATAATATATTTACTATCCATTTTTATTACCTCTTTCTTTTTATATTTGATTTAGATAAGCCTTATTATAAGCTTTCTTTGGTCTTTTGATATACGTTACATTAAAATTACGCAACTCTGTTTTCATATATTGTTCTGTTTTTAGTCCCGAACTATAATCTTGAAAAGTAATGGTTCCTAGTTCAGAGAGTAAATAGGGACAAGAATTAACAACCACTCCATTCTCACAAAACTTTAACTTATCTTTTAGATGAAGTAAGGGAAATAATCCCCATAAAAGAGAGGGAAGGAAAATAACAAAGAAGATTACAATTCCTCTTATCGTACGAAACCACTCTTTTAACCCAGAAAATCCTCTTACACCAGCTAAACAGATTACCAATATGATTAGAATACGTCCAATCGTATATAAAATAATTTTTGTTTTGTCTGGAAAAGCTTCTGATAACTCTTTCCCAAGTTGTTCTTTTTTACTGTTCATACCATTTACTTCACCTCTTTATCCAATATTACTTCACTTCTATCATTATAACACAGCTGTTAAAATATTTTTGCTCTTTTTTCATTCATTTTAAAAAAACATATTATATATAGTTTAGTAATTCTTTAAATTCTGTATAACCATATTTTTCATTAAAGTGCCCTGCTTTTTCTAGGATAACCTTTTCTGAATGAATTTGATTAGCAAAATCCTCTGCCTCCTTTTCTGGAACATAAGGATCATTCTTAGAATAAAAACTTATTCTTTCTGGACAGTACTTTCCTAACTGAGACAACTGATCCGTTTCTACATAAAAAGAAAGATATAGATTCTTATCATCCTCAAAAAGCAAATGATTAAATCCAGCAACAGTTATGATTTTTTTTGCTTTAATCTTATTTTCTATTAGAAATTTAACAAGGAAAATCCCACCTAGGCTATGTGTAATAAAAGTAGTTTCTTCCGTAATACAGCCAATAACAAAATAAGATTTTAATATTTTACTCCAGCTCTCATAATCTTGTTTTAGAGGAGTTGGAAAATCTGGAACCATACAATCTAATCTTCTCTTACTTAACTCTTTTTTCAGCCAGGGTATCCAATTCTTATAAGGATTTCCATAAGAACCATGGATAATAAAATAATTATTCATCTATTCCTCCATTGAAATGTTAATTACTAAAAAATTTTTTTTAATTTACTTTTCATAAGTAACAACTTTTATATTACATAATCCTCTTAGTCCAAATTCGGTATTATTCTTTCCCATACCTGGCTTTTTATAGCCTCAAAATGGGTTACATGGTCTTAAATGGTACAAATTATTTAGGGCAATCATCCCTGTTTTTATTTTTCTACGATATGATTAAATTTTGATTTATCTTTGGTATAAACGTAACCACCTAGCCCATATTCTGTATCCTTGGCTATGACCATCACTTCTTCTACAAATTCTAATTGATTTTTCTTTCCAATGTATGAATTAGCATCATCATTAGGTTTAAAAGTACCAATACTCTTAGTAAACATAGAACAGTGTGTATAATTTCCAATCACTCTTGCACCAGCTTCACAAATAGTATCCTTACTTCGTCAACATTTGAATAAGGAATAGAAACTACTATTTTACTTTATTATTTTTTATATTCATATTTTTCTAAATGATGAAATCTTTTTTAGTATTCTTTTGAATTATACATTCAATTCGATAGCTATATGAACGACTCCTTCTTCTAAAAAATCATCGGAAACTGCCTTAAATCCAAATTTTTCATAAAAACCTAATGCATGCTTTTGAGCATTTCCAACTATCTTTTTGCACTCCATTTTTTCCTTAATGGCTTTTAAACTTTGTTCCATTAGCTCTTTGCCAATACCGTTTCCATGTTTTATGGTTAAAACTCTACCCATTTGAACAATATTTTGATTATCCTCTTGATAAAAAGCTCTTAAATACGCAATAACCTTATTATTTTCCATAAAGAAACAATGTAGGCTCTGATAATCAATATCATCCATATCTTGATAGTGAATATTTTGCTCCATCTGAAAGATTTCTGATCTAGCCTTTAAAATCTCATATAATTCCTTCGTCGTTAATTCATCAAATTTTTTTGCAATTAATTGCATTTCTATCTACCTCCATAACTTTAATAGTAATCGATTTTTCTTTGGATGTAAAGCAACTTAAACAATAATTTCAAGTTCATCTTCTTTTTCCTCTTTTGTTTTTATTAGAAAAATGATAATAATAATAATAATGACAAGTGCAACAAGAATTCCTACTCTATATATTTTAGTCGATATTCCTGCCTTGTTAGGAGAAGTAATAAGTGTCTCTTTTTTCTTTTGATAAGTTGTTCTAACTCCTCTTACTAGAAGTCTATGTGTATTAATTGCATATGGGTGGCAAGTAACTAGGGTAACATAATCTTTCCCCTCTTTTAAAGATAATTCTTCTGTTTCAAATGGTTTAATAATCGAAATATCCTCCACTTGATATGCTAATACTTCACCAAGAATATGGATATAAAATTTATCTCCTTCTTTTATTTGATCTAAGTCTGTAAATAATTTAGCGGAGGGAAGTCCTCTATGAGCAGATAATATCGCATGCGTATTTTCTCCACCAATAGGAAAAGAGCTTCCTTCTAAGTGGCCTACTCCTTTTTGTAATGTTTTTGTACTGGTTCCATGATAAATAGGAATCTCTTCCCCAATTTTTGGAATCGTAAGATACCCCATTACACCATCTTTTCCAGTATTTAAAATATTCCTATACTCCTTCGAAAGACTTTCCTGCGGATTGGTAAATACATCCGCAATGGTTGACTGTGTTAATCCCTCATTATATTTTTTTGCCTCATCTATCATTCCTATTATTTGATTTTTATCATTATTATCTATTACCTTTTGATAACTACTAACTACTTCTTTTTGATATTTAGTCGCTAAAAAGTTAGCAATCGGTGGATAGAACATAATCCCAATTCCTAAGAAAATAAAAAAGACAAATATAAGCATTGGAAAATTTTTTTTCAACTTTTCTTTCATATATCTGCCCTCCTTTATTCTTAGTCTCTATCTACTTTTAGACTTTTTATAAGAAACAATCCCTATCGATGCCCCTGCAATGATGATAAGACCTATAATGGTATAAACAATGGTTCCCATTCCTCCTGTAAATGGTAATAAGCCTGCTGCATTATTTGTAATTTCAACTAGTTGATATCCCTCTTCTACGGAAGCCTTGCTGATTTCTATCTCTACTGCATTCTTTGACACTACATACCCTGTTGGTGCTTTTCCTTCTTTTAAATAGTAAGTTCCTTCGCCAAGAGATTGATAACTTCCATATCCTGTTTCATCTGTTGTTAGTTCCCCAACCTTAGTAGTTAATTCTCGATCAGAATAGATATCAAATTTTGCACCTTTTAATCCTTTTTTTGTGGCATCTCCTGCTCTATATTTAAATATTTTTAAACCATAAGTATAAACGGTTGCTTTTTTGGTTGGTGTTTCACTCGTTTGGTTTCCATATGGATCATTGGCATAAATTAATTTGGCATCATTAGTGTTTCCCTCTGCACCTAAGGTTGCTTCATCATTCAATCTTGCCTTATATGTTACATTAATCTTTGTACTATTAATACGAGTTACATCAAATTCAATTGTCATAACTTGTCCTTCTATCTTGATATCTGCTACATGATTTCCAGCGGAATCCTCTACGATTCCTAATTCTGTTATAACAAGATTCTCTTCTCCCTCTTTTATAGTAATACTCTCCATGCCACTATGGGTAAGTCCAGTTGAAAGAGTATCCTTGATAATATACTTTCTATTAATTGCATTGGTTGGAAATTGAGGAACGGTTCCTGTAATATAATAGGTAAATTCTTGATGATTCTGTCCTGAGGTAGTTTGACTAGTTTTATTCCCCACTGACTTTTCAATCGAAACATCACTTACTTTGGCTACAATAGTGGCATTATTTTTTACCCATACACCACTTTGTTCCTTATAATCTAAGTTTCCCACCATAACAGCATATACTCTTGTTGTTATTTTTGGTAATATTAAATAAGTACCAACTTCTGTTGTTAATGTTGCATTTGTAGCATTTGTTATCATATCAATTCCTTCTACATTTTGCTTTTTTACATAAGTTGCATAAGCACTGGCAAGTGTATCTAATGTTGAATTAGTTTGTGTAGATCCATTTTCAATATTGCCACTAGTTAAATCATAATATTTTTCTTCTGTTAAATCCCCATACTTTTCGGATTGATTTATAAAATTTCTAAAATTATCTGTAAAATGATAAATAATCTCATTTGTAGTTTCATTTTTATAAGCATCTAATACTTTATAGGCAGCAAGGGTATCTCCTGCATCCACTCCAGTAATTGTTAATGTTGCTTGTTCTGTTAGGCGAGTCTCTGCAGCCCTTACGTTAGAAACAAAACCAAACATTGTCAATAGTAATAAGAATACTAATCGTTGTTTAATTTTTTTGCTTTTCTTGTTCATCTTCACTATCTCCTTTTTCTTCTCCACCGTCTTGTTTGCTTGTATTATTTACTTTCTTTTTTGACTTTAATATTGTATATATTAGGGATAATATTACTATCAATGAAAGCACTACTTCCATAACATATATCATAATAGCATCATTTGTGTAAGGATTTGAACTTGGTTTTTTTATTGGTGTTTTTTTGGGAGGCTCCTTTTCAATTTTTCTTTCCTCCGTTTTTGTCGTTGTTTCTATTTCCGTAATATAGTCATTTGCAAGTTCATCAAAATTAGGTAGGGTAATTAATATTGGAGAAGATAAATATTCATAATCCCCTTTGTTCACCTTTTCTACTTTAATTAAATAAAGACCAAGTGGAAGATTTTCAAAGGAAACCTTCCCATTTTCATCTGTAATTTTTACATCATAAGATGGAATAGAATTCCTTTCTACTTGTTCGCTTAATTTTAATGCTAAAGAGTTCCATTCTGATGTTGTCAAATTATCGATTTTGTCATTTCCTTTAAAACTATCTGTATATAAGAATTTCCCTGCTTCATCTTGTGTAGCAACACGATATAGAGAAATGGAGCGATTTGTAAACACTTCTTGGTCATATTGATAAGTAATACCAATTTTTCCTGTTTGTATTTCTTCTGCTTTTACATTTATTGTACTAATAAAAGCAAAAAGAAGATACACTACAATTAGTAATTTAATTCTTACTTTTTTCATGATTTCTCTTCCTCCTTTTATTTAGAACAACCCCTACCGAACCAACTATTACAAGGATAAGTCCACTTATTACAAAAGGAAGTACGCCTACTCCACCAGTATTTGGTAAAATATCCACTCTCTCATTAGCAATCGTTACTTCTGCTATTCCATCATGATTACTTACTGTATAGCCTATTATCGATATAATTCCATCTTCTGTGACATCTACTTCTAATACTTTGTCTAGTAATTTATACCCTGTTGGGGCTTTTATTTCCTTTAAATAATAAGTATGTCCTGGAGCAAAGCCTGAAAATTCTAATCCCGTTGCCATTTCATTCGTTAATTCTTCGTCCTTATACAATGTAAACTCTGCACCATCTAACGGATGATTTCCCTCTCCCACTTTATGAATGACCATGCCTAAATTAGCAACATAGAAGTTAACGGATGCTTTATGTTCCATACTTTCGTCTAGATAAGTATCACCTTCTGAGTTTGCCCCTTGAAGTTTTACTACATTCTCAACTTTTTTACTTACTTCCTCTCCTGCTATATACTCTGCCTTTACAATCACACTACTGTTAGGATTAATAGTTGGAATTTCTACCCAATTCTCGGTTAGAACTTCATAAAAATCTCCTTCTACGAAATAACTTCCTTCTGTTTGCTCTTCTAACATTACTTCATGAATGGCATAACTTTCGGTATTCGTAACTGTAATTTGGAAGGAAACCTTCTCACCATTTGAGTAAGAATCTTTTTTGTTCACTACTTCTTTCTGAATTTCTGGTGAAAAGGTACCTCCAAATACCTGCCATTCTCCATATACTACTACATCCTCATCTGGCATTTTAAATTTTGAATTACTATACCAACCCAAGAATTTATATCCTTCTGTTTTTGGATTTTCCGCTAAAGTAACATTATCTCCTGGATAATGATATTCTTCTACAGGTAGTAAGGTATCGGAATTTGGTGGAATTACACTTCCTTGAAATTTATAAATTACCTTGTAACGGATTCTTTCAAACTTTCCAGTAATGGTAACATCTTTATTTGGCATAGTAAATATTCTAGATTTATCACCAACTTCTTCAGGAAGCGTAATGTCATCCGATTTCCAGCCTAAGAATCGATAGCCTCCTACTTCGTCTCCAACTTTTAAGGAATCCATCTTAACATCATCACCTAGGCCATAATTCTTCCTTTTTGGTGGTTCAAATCCGAAAGGTTTGTCGCTTCCTTCAATTGAATAAATAACATCATGAGTTTCTTTTTTTACAAAACTTCCAGTAAGTGTTACCTCCTTTTCTGGCATCGTGAATGAATTATCATGAATGGTTACATCTGTACTACTCCATCCACTAAAGTCATAGCCATCTATTAAAACATTATTTAGTACACCAACTATGGTATTACCTGCATACATAATATCATTAGGTAATGGAGGAGCATTATCTGGTACATCCCCAGTATACTGATATTTAACCTTGTATAAAGTCTCATCTCTTTTTCCAATATAAGTATGAACCGTATTGGAATAGATTCCGAAGCTTCCTTCTTTTGCTAATGCATTATTATAAAAGTCCATTCTTTTTTTGTCACCTAAACTAGGAGTTGTTGTTTGAATACCAACACTAATTTTACAACCTGCCTGAAGCTCTTTTACTTTGAAAGAAACGGTTCGAGTATCCTCATCATACATAAGACCACTGACACCATCTACTACGTATCCAGAACAACCTTTCGTAGTATCCCCTCGATCTACTGCCCCAATGGTTCCGTCCGCCGTATTTACAAATCCTTTAAATAGTAATCCAGTTGGAATTTTATCTTCGATATAAATATAATCACTATAAACTTCGGATTTCGTAGTATTACTAGAAGAGACAACAGTCCTATCTTTACCATCATAGTTAATATTTAAATAGTATGTTAAATTACTTTCTTCGTTAACTCTTACATCATTATCTAAAGGTACCGAATAAGATGGATATATCTTATAAACAATTAGTCCTACTATTACAAGACAGAAAAGCCCAGTTAATAGGCTTCTATTATTCTTATCTTTATTCCCGCTTTTCTTTTTCATCTTATCACCTACCGATATTTATCAATTTACTTTATCCATTCGAAAAAATAGATAATTTTTTCTTCGACTTGTAACTTTTGCCTTTTAATTAGTCTTTTTATTAAGAGGGAGAAAGAAGTTGGAAGTGTGAGGTATTATTTTATTTCCTTATGGAATAATATAAGGATCTTCTTCGCTTCCATCTCCATCCCAAACTACTATGTGTGGTTTTAGCGATACGGATGGACGAACACCATGGATATGATCCATTTGTCCTCTATCTGCCATACCATTCGAAGCGACAAAAAGATATCCTTTTCCTCCGCTGACTAACTGGTCGGCGGTCATCGTCCACCATGTTTCTCCTGTATTTAAATAACTGCTTTCTCCTAAACCTGCCAACATAAGTTCATCTAGTGTTAACATAGCTATAGGTTCAGGTAAAGCCCCATTTCCAATTTCTGTGCTAACTGTATAGCTATCATTTTGAGTACACGTTAAGTCAATTCTCTTATCAATTAATCGATTATGTCCTTCATATATATTTAGAGTATTAATTCCAGTATCTCCTACTGCGATTCTTCTGTCATTACAGTAGATTGTATCTTCTAATCTATCTCTATATATCGACGTAATATTTCCATGATACCAACTACGTACTTCCCCCATAATTATAGTATAAGATCCATTATTAAAAGGATGGTCCCAAGCACCGTGCCTATAACCGAAAAAAGCATTATTTGCCCAAAACCTATCTTGGTTTCTATCAGTCATATATTCTGATTTTTTAACTTCAGATGCTGTTCCAGTATTTTTACAACTTCCATCACTTCCAGGTTTACCATTATAAACCAGTTTTACTCCTCCTGTATCGGTTGTTCTTACGATTTCCCAACATTGATCTGAGAATATTACATTATTATTTGTTACTGCTCCTCTATAATAATAGATTGGATAATCATTCTCTTTGGTAGAAGAATATTCATATACTCCTGTTGTTAAATCAGTTATTGTGAAATCAATATCCGTATCTAATTTTCCTTGTTTTGCTATGATATTGTATAACTCTTTTCCAGAATATATTTGTCCATCCATTGATTTTTCTACTGCTACTTTCCCCCATTCTGCTCTAATGACAACCTCATTTTCTGGCATTATGAAATAGTCATCATTTATCCTCTCAACATCTGGTGTTATTAAGTTCCAACCCTTAAATTGATAACCATTACATTTTGGAACTTCTTCCGAAATGCTTGCTGTTGAAAATGCCATATAATTTTGTTGTTCTGGAACTCCAGAAACCGTACAACCTGTTGGAGCATTACCATCATATTTCACTGGATAAAAGCCTTGAAGTATTGGAGTTAGTTCTGATTGAACATCCTCTTCTATGCCGTCTATATTAGTATTTATAATTTCTTTTATATTAGTTGGATAAGCACCTTCTTTTCCTAAGTATTTATCCTTTAATTTCACATCAATTGTCATAGACGTTTTTAAACCTGATCCTAAATTTCCAACATCCCAAAATACCTTTTGCGTGCCATCTTCTTCTGTTAAGCTAACTTTTCCTCTTCGTACCTTTATATCTTCTTCACTTTCGATATCAAAGTACTCATTATTGATATAATCGGTTACATTAAAACTTGTATAAGGAACCCGAGATATTGATGCACTAGATAGGGAATAATTTAACGTTTCAATATTGGCAGCAAATGGGACATCACTAATGTTCGCTAGTGCCGGGGTGATACTATCTCCCATCTCATATTGAATTCCATTAATAGCAATGTAAGGATATTTACTTTTTAAAATTCGATACTGATTAACTTCATTTGGAGTATTTAAACTAGGATAACCATCCGTTAAAAATAAGATAAGGCAAGCTTTATCCTCTTGAGGAGTGTATTTTTTTAAAACCTCATCTACACTCTTTAAGGCATTATAGTAATTTGTTTCCCCGTTTTCTCTTATTTTGTTAACTTCCGATATCAATTTATCTTTATCACTAGTAAAATCTGATAAAATAGTAGAATCATCGTTAAAGGTAATTAAGGCCACTTGTTTATTACCATAATTCATCGCAGTATTAATTAAATCTATGGTATCTTTTTTCATTTGAGATAGTTTAATATCTCTCATTGAACCTGATGTATCCAAAACTAAGAGAATATCTGCCTCACTTTTGCCCCTTTTCAGTATCGTATTAACCTCAAAGGTAATTCTTGCTTTTCCATAGGATATCCATTCTGCACTTTTTTTTATTTGCCAAGATCCTGGATCCCTTTTCCCATAATCTAAGTTTTCTTCTGAAATAATTGTTACCTTTTTCACTGGTTCTATTTTGGAAAGAGCCTTGGGTATAACAACAATGGCTACTATCGCTACAATAAACAAAGCACTTATTGATATTACTTTTTTTCTATTCTCTTTCCTTGTTAAATATTCTCTTATGTAATTGACTATTTTTCTCAAGATAGCACCTTCTTTCCATTAGAATAACATAAAAAAATAAGATTAGAATTGGTCTATTCAATTAAACTTACAAAAAAGAAATGTAATTTTTCTTCTAAAGAGAGCTTTTCGAATAATAAGGCTCTTTTTTAATAAATAGTTTTATATTCTATTTTAGTATGATAATACGCTTTACATCTCTTATCTTTAGATTAAGTATATCATAAAAATTAATAAAAGTACTCTTTTAATTTGAATTTTTGGCACGAATGTTAATTAGACTTCTTGCGTAACTATATTATAAGCATAAATTATAAAAATTGCAAAATA
>CAJUIY010000046.1 GCA_910586865.1 uncultured Bacilli bacterium | reverse complement strand
TTTTCGAGACATTTTCTAAAGTTAATACTTAAGACATTATCATAAATTAATCATAAGAAAATATTATTTCGTAAAAAATTGTTGCAAATTTAGCGATATTAGTGTATAATATAGAAAAATTAAGGGGGAAATAGTATGACAAAAAAGAATAAAATAATGTTAATAATTATGGTTTTTTGTGGTATCTTTTCTGTTATAGGAGGAGTATGTCTACAATTTAAATCAAATCAAGTAGATGTTATTGAAAATAAACCTTATGGTTACTTATCATATAATACGGAAAAATATCGATATTTATCAGATACCAGTTATATAAAAGAACAATCTTCTGTTGGCTGGGGAAGTATCACATTAGATCAAAATCTAGATTCGAAAGTAAATAATGGATTAATATCTCTAATGGTAGATGGAAAGAAAAAATTATTTTTTAAAGGCATTAGTGCTCATGCTACTAGTACATTAGTATATGATCTTAGTTCTTATGATTACGATTATTTTACTACTTATTATGGTGTAGATGCTGGTAGAGGTACGAATGGAAATGGAGTGAAGTTCGCTATTTCTACTTCAAAAGATGGTGAAAATTGGGATTTACATACGTTAGTGTCACCTCCAGTAAAAAAAGGTGATAGTGAGGCAGAGTTTATTAAGGTACCAATTAAAGGAGTTAAATATTTAAAACTATATGCAAATAGTAATGGTAACAATACAGCAGATCATGCCGTGTATGCGGATGCGAAATTAATAAAAGAAGATTATGTGGAAGATACTAGTACAGTTGATTTTATTAAAACAGTAGATGAATATGATAAAATAATTAAAGGCAAGAATTTATCCGAACAGTTAACGAATAATGAGTTAACGATTCTTCAAAGAGAATTTGTAAGTAGTGTAGGATATGATTTGTTACAATCTTTTGTAAAATATAGCGATGATAATAAAGCAGCTATCTCTTGGTTAATGAATGATGTAGAAAACTTAAGATTATATATCATTGGAGGAAAGCCAGAGGGAAGTTATATTAATTCTATTCGAGTATTATCCGAACTTTATAAAAATTATAAAACCGATTTTGATAATAAGAATGTCACCAAATATGGTACAGTATTAGGGGATTTATATAAGAAAATGGCAATTACGCTTTCGCTTACACATTCAAAATTAGTAGGATTATGGATGCAATCTGGTGTAAAGGAAAACCAATCGGATGCCGTTACTCGTTATGCTCTTTATAAGAAAATGCATGGAGATGGACATTTTGTAGCCTCCGAAAGTATTGATTTAACGAAATGGTTTGAGAATTATAATGTAGAAGAAATGAGATTTGTTTTAAATAATCATATAGATGATGAGGAAATCTTATGGTTAAATGAGTATACTCAAAAACAAATGGATGCACATCCAAAAGAGACTTGGAAATATTTGACACCACATCCTTATATGGCCTATGTATGGCCAAATTATGGAAGAGAAGAATTTCATGATTCAGCAAGAAAGGATTATTGGGATGAAAAGTTTGATGGAATATTCTCAAAATACGGAGTAACTTATAGTAGTGAAGGAAAGAAAATCTATAAAGTATGGATGAACTTTCGAAATGAATTTGGAACAGGAGCAGTATGTGGAGGTATTTCAAAAACAGGATCTAATATCAGAGCCGTACATGGAATACCAGCAGCTGTCATAGGACAACCAGGGCATGCAGCAATTATCTATTATACCCAAGATGCAGAAGGAAGAGGTGCTTGGGCAATTGATAATGATGTTAGTGGATGGACTCGCTCAGAAAAGGGAGAAAGAATGTTACTTGGTTGGGGAAATGCAAGTTATACCAAAGGATCCTATCAAGTAGTATATATGGCATTAGCGCAAGAAGTATTAAATGACTATCCAACGTATGAAAAAAGTAAAGAAATGGTTTTATTAGGTAATTCTTATCAAGGAGATTTAAGAAAACAAGAAGAAATCTATCGAAAAGCCTTAGAAATTCAACCATTAAATATAGATGCATGGTATGAATTAATCAACGTTTATAATGCAAGTGATACGAAAACAGAAGAAGATTACTATAATTTAGCAGAAGAGTTATCTGAAAAGCTAAAATATTTTCCATTACCAATGTATCAATTATCAAATTTAATTAAACCGAAACTAACAAGCATCGAAAATTCTTATCGATTTACATTATTGCAAACAAGAATATTAACAGAAGCAAGCGTAGTGCCTAATAATACAGCTGAAAATTATTATGTCTATCAACCATCTGTTACTAGGACAGAAGCAAAATACTTATTAGGAATTATGGATAGTTCAATTGCAACTTTCTCGTTTGATGGAGAAAATGCAGGAAAGATTGTATTATCTAGTCGATTTGATGGAAATGGAGTACGATGGGATTATAGCCTAGATGGTAAGAAGACATGGAAAGAAGTATCTTTTACCGCAGATGAAGAACATAAATTATTATTAACGGAAAAAGAACTAGATAGTATAACAGCGGACAATGATATTTATGTACATATTGTAGGGGTTAATTATGATGAAAAGAATCTTTATAAGATAGATATCAAAGAACAAGAAGCACCTAAAACTATTTATAACAATGATTTAGAAAATAAAGTAATAGGGGCTACGGATACCATGGAGTGGAGAATGGTTAATAAAAAATCAAGAGCTGCAAATAAAGATGGATGGACCTCTTTTAAAGAGAAAGAACCGGATTTAACCGGAGATAAGACAGTTGAGGTAAGAGTAGGAAAAACAGGAGTATATTTAGCAAGTGAATCTGTTATGTTAGATTATACGAAAGATATTGTGGATGAGAAAAAGAAATATGTGCCAATATCTCATTTATCAATAGAAAATGTATCGACAGAAGCAACAGGACAAGGAAGATATGCGAAGAATGCGATAGATGGAAATTATCATACTAATTGGCATTCAGCATGGAATGGTTCTGATAACGATAAGTTTATTACAATCAAAGTAGATACACCAATTTATTTATCGGCATTCGATTATGTACCAGCAGGTGGAGGAAATGGAAAAATTCTAGAAGGCCAAATACTAGGAAGTTTAGATGGAAAAACTTATCAAGAAATTGGAAAAGTAACATGGAAAAATGATGAGACAGTCAAAACAATTACTTTTGATAATCCTATGAAATTGCAATATATAAAAATAGTAGGAACAAAAACATCATCAGCTGGTGGAGGGTCATTTATAGCCGCGAGAATGTTTAATCTATATGAAGATGCGACAAAAAGAGTAGTTCCAACGGCAAATATTCAATATGATATTACTACAGAAACCGATAAAAATGTAACTGCTACTTTAGTAAATCCAAGTACAGAAATCACCGTAACGAATAACGATGGAAAAACCTCTTACACCTTTACCGAAAATGGAACATTTACATTTGAGTTTGTAGATAAAGAAGGGAATAAGGGAGAGGCTATTGCAACTGTGAGTTGGATAAAGAAGAATACTGATAAACCAGGAGCAGATGATAATACTAATAATGATGGAACAACGAATAAACCAGGAGCAGATGACAACACCAATAATGATGGAACAACAAATAAACCGGGAACAGATGACAACAACAATAATGATGGAACGACGAATAAACCAGGAGCAGATGACAACAACAATAATGATGGAACAACAAATAAACCAGGAGCAGATGACAACACCAATAATGATGGAACAACAAATAAACCAGGAGCAGATGATAATACCAATAATGATGGAACAACGAATAAGCCAGGAACAGATGACAACACCAATAATGGAGGAACAACAAATAAACCAGGAATGAATGTTAATCCAGGAGGAAATAATCAAGACGGTGTTTTAAATATCAATGGAGAGGCTACTATGGTTGAAGTTCCTGATACCAATACCAATTCTTCTATTTATACACCTATTATAGGAATCTTTGTGATTCTATCTGGAATTATCTTTGTTTATTTCAATTCAAAACAAGGAACAATAGAAGAGTAAAATATAGATAAGACACTTTTTTAGCCGAAGAATAGGAGAAAGAAGTGTTTTTTGTATGAATAAATTATTTTGATAAGAATTAGTTTTCTCTTATAAAAATATAATAAAGAGAAAGGTGATTGGTAATGATAGTAAAAAATTATGATAAAAATGAAAAATTATTTCAACCTGAAAAAGTTACTTTACGTGAAAAATATGTGTATGCACTTATTAATAAGTATATAAAGAAACTTAACTAAGGCTTTTTGTTTTAACAATATATTGTATTGTAAATTAAAAATAAACAGATATGAAAAAGGAAGATTGATATTTATCAGTAAACAAAGAGGAAGTCAACATACTTTTATACGAAAGAAAGCTATCTATGTTAGAGTGTCAACCGATTCTCAAGTAGAAGGTTATTCGATTGAAACTCAAATTGAGTTAGTAACTGCTTATTTGAAAAGTAAAGAGTGGAGTAACTATGTTATATATATGGATCCTGGATTTAGTGGAAAAAATTTAGATAGACCAAAAATGCAAGAGTTAATCAGTGACATTAAGGATGGAAAAATTGATTGTGTGTTAGTTTTTAAGTTAGATAGAATTTCTCGTAGTCAAAAGGATACACTATATCTGATAGAAGAAGTTTTCAATAAATATAATTGTGGATTTATTTCTATTAGAGAAAACTTTGATACAACAACTCCCTTTGGTAAAGCCATGATTGGTATTTTATCAGTGTTTGCTCAGTTAGAGAGGGAAACTATTTTAGAAAGGACAAAGTTAGGCCTAAAGAAAAGAGCAGAAGATGGATTATGGAGAGGTGGAGGTAAAATCCCTTTTGCTTACGATTATGATAAAGAAAAAGGAGAACTTATTGTAAACAAAGAAAGAAAAAAAATCTTTGATAGAATGAAATCTTTAAGATTGCAAGGGTATAGTTATCCACAAATAGAAAAATTAATGGGAATAGATGAAAGCATGATTCAAAAAATTTTACTCAACAAAACAAATCTCGGGTTCATTCCCTATAAAGAAGAATTATTTCAGGGAAAGCATGAAGCGATTCTTACAAAAAAGGAATATGAACAATTATTAGAGGTAGAAAAAAATCGTAGCAAGGGTAAAGGTGCCAAACATTATCTATTATCGGGGAAAATTTATTGCGGAAAATGTGGAGCAAAGTATCGATATCAAAAATGGGGAAAAAGAATGATTTGTTATTGTTATTCAAGACAAAAAAGCAAACCGAAACTCATTAAAGATCCGAATTGTAATAATAAAAAGTGGGATAGTTTCCAAATAGAAGATGGGGTATTGGAAAACTTGTTTGCTATGAAAATAAGTGATACTTTGTTAAAAAGTACTTTTCCTTTATCAGAAGTAAATCAAGAAGAGGAAATAAGGTTTAGAATTGATAAAATAAACAAACAATTAGATAATTTAATTTCTTTTATCGCAGATGGTATTTTAGAAGTTGAAATAAAAGAGAAAATAGAAAAACTTACGAAAGAAAAAAAACAAGCAGAAGAATTTCTTCTAAAGATAAAAAAACGGCAAAAACAACAAACTGGATTTCGAAATGTGAATAGCTTAGGTACTATTTGGAAGTGTATGACCTTTGAAGAGCAAAGAACTATCATTGAACATTTAGTAGAGAAAGTAATAATTGAGGATAATACATTAAGTATTAAATGGAGAATTAGCGTAAGCTAATTAAAAAAATAGTCTTTTTTCCCTGTATGACTTACATCCCAATTAAACTCATACTAATATTTACTTTTAAAGTATTCATAATATTTTGGTAATTACTTGGTAAAATTACTTTGAAGAATATTTGAAATTTATTTGCTTTTAAAGATTTTAATAAAGTGATGTAACTTTCCTCTGTTAAGTTAAATCCATTATATATATTAATAATAGAGATGAAAATAGTAATGAGTAAGGCCATAAATATAATAGAATGAATGCTAGCTCCTACCCAAATAATAATTAATGGCCCAAGTGCAACTTTTGGTAAGGAATTTAATATGGTTAAATACGGTTCTATAATTTTAGCTACTATTTTATTCCACCATAAGCTAGCTCCTACGATTAGACCAACTAAGGTTGCGATAAGAAAACTAATCATGGTTTCATAAGTAGTAATCCAGATATGATTAAATAAAGTATGATCTTTTATTAAACCAATCGTGGTTTCAAGAACTTTACTAGGGGAAGAGGATAGAAAAGTATTCACTAATTTAAATTTTACAATCAATTCCCAAATAATAAGAAAGCTTAAGACAATGAGTATTTGAGATGCTATCACGATGATTTTTTCTTTTTTTTGTTTTTTTAGATATTCTTTATGTTCTTTACTATATGTGGACATCTAAATCCCTCCAAATCTGATCATAATATTTTGAAAATTCTGGACATTTTCTATTATTTATAGGAGTTGATTTTTTTGAGAACTTTATTTCATATATTTTTTTGATGGTTGAAGGTCTTTTGGTTAAGACAATAATTCGATCTGATAAACTAACTGCTTCTGCTAAATCATGAGTAACTAAAATAGCCGTTTTTCCTTCTTTTTTTATTATTTTATAAATATCATCACTTAAAGCAAGTCTGGTTTGGTAATCAAGAGCAGAAAATGCCTCGTCGTGTTAGTACCTAATGTCTATTTAAAGTAAATATGGTATTCGTCATCCATATCTTTTTCTATATAATCTATATATTTTGCCCAAAACATACGTTTAGAATTATTATTTAATTTATTATAAACCTCTAACATATTAGAATCAATTAAATCTTTATATTTGTTTAGATTTCTACTTTTTCTTTCTTTTGGTAGACTTGCTTCTTTTAATTGGTTATTTAATTTTTCAAATTCTTCATCATATTTTTCTCTTAAAATTTTATCATTCATATATAAGTCAGTTAATTTAGAAAGTTTCTTCTTAATTTTATCAATATCGTATTTTTTCTCTAAATTTTCATTACTATCTTCTATTTTTTGAATGCTATATATATGTTTAGTTATTTCTTGTTTTAAATTCGATAATAGATATTCTTCTAATACATTTTCTCCGACTTTTTTTCTATATGTGCATAGATTATCATTATATGCATGATTACATCTATATCCTGCATATTTAAAAGCACCATTTTTACACTTTGTAGTTATTCCAGAAAGTTTACTACCACAAAGAGGGCAACGTATCAAACTACTAAATATATAGTCATATCTTTTATTATGTCTTACGTTTTGTTTGATTAAGGATTGTATATAGTCAAATTCCTCTTTTGTTATATAAGCCTCACAATAATTATCGTTACCTCGATAATAACCGTAATATTTAGTATTCGTCAAATAATGGCGCATACTATCATAACATATAGTTTTATTATATTTTTCATTAATATATAAAACAGTCCCTCGGATACTTCCACATTTTCTAACATAATCTAACATATCTATTGCCATCTGTTCTGTATCTGGATTTTTAACTACTTTCTTATTTTTTTCTTCTCCTGCGACCATATAACCGAGAGGGACTGCATGAGAACCAGTTATAGCCTTTCCTTGGTCTATCATATTTTTAAAATTAAATCGAATTCTATCCCCAGTTTGATCGGATTCGTTTTGCGCTATAGATAATTTTATATTTAAATATAATCTTCCATTTGAAGTATAAGTGTCATATTCTTCATCACTACATTCCCAACTTATTTTGTGAGCATCTAGCACTTCTTGGATTTTATAGTAGTCAGCTATGTTTCTAAACCATCTATCAAGTCTCCAAAAAACGACTCTATCAAACTTTTCTTCTTTGGCATCTTTTATTAATTTTAATAGTTCTTTTCTATTTTTTAATTTTGCTCTAGCTGACTTTCCTTCATCGATATAAATATCTACTATTTTATATCCTTTTTCTTTACAATACTCTTTTAATCTAGCTTTTTGAGAATCAATAGAGTATCCGTGTCTTACTTGTTCTTCGGTCGATACACGTATATATAAAACTGCATGTATAATTTTTTTTATTATATCTTTCGATTCTTCTTTCATTATAAGCACCTTCCTTTAAATTTTATTGATAAAATCTACGTTCTATGCTATAATGAAAGCACAGAAGAGATTAAATACTAATCGTGGTTGATTTTATTTTTTCATTCTGTATTTTGACTTCGTATTTGCGGTACGAGGTCTTTTTTTATTGGTTGTTTAGTTTGCAATTTTCAAAAGTATAAGTTGTAATTTTATTTTTGTAATTTTCTATAGCCATTTGTTTAAATTTGCAGTATACAGTTACAGTATCATCTTTATTCAATGATTTAATTTCTTCGGAATTATATTTA
Source organism: uncultured Bacilli bacterium (assembly GCA_910586865.1). Lineage (GTDB taxonomy): Bacteria > Bacillota_I > Bacilli_A > RF39 > UBA660 > UMGS995. The sequence goes on along the minus strand of CAJUIY010000046.1, from coordinate 4,855 downwards.
AAATACGCATCTAATTCTATAACTTTACTATTATCATCGTCATATGGATATCTTATTTCAATATAATTATCAGTTAAGAATTGCTCGATACTATATATTGTTCCAGTAAAACGATATTGGTTACCTCTGTATTTTTCTTCTGCTGATATCTCATTATTGATAAAATCTCTATGTAAGTCTTGTGGGTTTAATTCCTGGTATTGACTAAAATCAGTATTAGCATCATCGGATGCTATTGCAGAAGTTATAATTAGTATCAAAAAACAAGTTGAAAAAAACGCAACAATAGAAAGTAATACTATTTTTCCTACACTTTTTTTCTTTTTTTGATCTTTATTTTTTTCAGATGATTCAGCTCCACAATTTGGGCAGAATTTTTGCTCCTTTTCCATTTTTTTTCCACATTTACTGCAGTACTTCATAATGCTTTTCTCCTTTCTACATCTATTTTAAAATACCTGTACTAGCGTATTTTAATCAAAAATAACTCTTGGTATACCACGTTGATCCTCTGTTAAAAAAAACGTTGTTTTCTTTTGGTAAATTTTACCGATTTGTGATATACTCTAATTATGAGATGTGACTTTGTCAGGGCATGTCTCTTTTTTGTTATTAATATATAGTAGGTTTGCGTAATATGTTAATAAAATCTATCAACACTCCAATTCCGAAAAGACCAATTGTAAACAAATATAAGACTCCCATTTCGGATTTACCTTCATAAAGTTTATGTGCTCCAAAGCAGCCTAAAAATAAACATAAGGTTAGTGCGATCCATTTATTTCTGGTTCCGGCTCTATTATTAATAACTTCTTCTATATTTACATCTGAATTATTATTTTTAGTTGAGGTTGAATAAGACAAACTTTTATTAGATATATCTAAAGGATTAACTGTAGTTTTGTTGTATACTTTATTGTATACTGCTTTTTTTGGACTATTTACAATTCCCATTCCTTTTTTACCATAAGTAGGGTTAACAGAACTTTTTATAGCTCTTTTTACTCTACCTGTAGTTCTTGCACTTATACTTCTTTTTACACTTGGTGTTCTTATTCCGTATTTCATTTTAACTATTCTCCTTTATGTTGTCTAATATCATTTTTATGTATAAATCGGCATCATCCTCATATTTATCAACTTTAAAGGCGAGTAAATCATTATCTATTTGGTTAAGTTGATTTAATTCTATATGTGCCAATTCATGCAATATTGTTTTTTTCTTTTTATAGCGAGATAGTTTATCGTTTATAAATATTAAGTTTATCCCTCTATAATTAGTTACACAACCATTTATTTTATTTGGTAAGTTTTCATACATAATAGTCGCATTATAGTAATTCAATAATTCTTGTTGTGTTATTTCTTTAGTTAATAAATTATATAAATTCATATGTCAACACTCCCTTTTTATGTAAGTACCTGTACTAGCATACTTAGTTTATATAATTATTCTCCATCTAACATTTTATCTACTTCACGTTTTCTTTTTTCTATGATGAATTTCATATATTCTTTATCCTCATCTGTTAATATATCTTTATTTTTACTAAAGAGGACATCTAATTCATCAAAGGGATCATCTTCATTTCTTAAATCTTTACCAACTAATGTATCCATTGGAATATTAAAATGATTGGATAATTTTATTATGTCTTCAGTAGTAATTTCTCTTTCGTCTGATTCCCATTGACTTACAAGTACTCTAGATTTTCCTACTATTTTACCAATATCTTCTTGTGTTAAATTATTTTCTTGTCTTAAAAATTTGATGTTAGTAGATAAAAAATTCACATTATCTCTCCTTTCTTATATATTGATTATATATCTATTGTCACAAAAAGTAAATAAAAAAGTAACTTTTAGATAAAAAGCACTTGACAATGTAGCTTATAGTTACTATAATTGTAAGTGTAAGGAGGAAAAATATGAAAGATAAGTTAAAGTACATTTCAAATAATATGAAGTCATTAAGAAATAGAGTAGGACTTACTCAAGATAAAATGGCTGAATTAATGGAAATATCAAGAGTTACGTATTGTGATTATGAAGTTAACCCACAAAAAGTAAAGATTGAAACATTTCAACAAATAGCTAATATTTTAGAATGTAAATTGTCTGATTTTTTTGTGGAATATAATGTAACTAATAGCAACAATGTTATAAAAGAAAAAAAGGAAGAATAGGAGAGAGTATGATGAATTTAATTGTAATAACAATAGACATAATCGTTATTATATTTGGTATATTATCAGTCATCGTGATTTATATAAAAGATTTAGATGTTGCTTTTAAAATTTATAAGCTAATAATGGCAAGCTTGATAATTTTAACACTTATATTATTTGTTATTTTATCATTCAATGTTGAAATAGTTTAACTAATGCGTTTAATAAGTTCTTGAATAGCATTAGATATAACTTTTAATTCATTGTTAGACTGATGTTGTTTTATATAAGGAATTTTTTGATCTTGTTTAAGATATATCGTATTTTGTTCTTTATATTTTTTTACACCATCAGAATAAAAAATATCAAAAGTGATAGTATCAAATTCTAAATCTTTAGTATTAATTGGAATTCTATAAAGTTGTTGTGGTGCGAGAGTACTATTATTTAAAAAGTCAAATGCTTTAGTAGCTTCTTTGATATCGCCATCACTTATCTTATGTAATTTAGTTTTATCGAATTCAATAGAAGTAATATAAGCTAGTGAGTTACCAACATTTTTAATAACAAGATATTCTAATGGGCTATTAATATCTAAAATATCTTTATAGATAATCACACTTGGCTTAGTTGAATTTTCAATCATTCTAGTGTTTTGCTTTAGAGTTAATATAGCTATTATAAGAGAAATAATAACGCTTACTAACGTTATTATAGCAATGCCAATTTGTATCCAATCAGAGATAGTTATTACAATGTTTAAAATCATGTAAATATCACCTCCTTTCAAGAAAATTATATCTTGGAAGGAAAAATAAGACAATAAATATAACCACGATTAGTAAAAAATATGTCGAGCAAAGAATACTTTATAGTGAGGTGAAAGAATGAAAAAAAATATATCTGAATTTATAAAAGAAAAACAAAAAGATATGATGAAGTATCTAATGGAGCTTTACGAATTTCAAGAAAAAATAAAAGTAACGTATGAAGTAAAAAAGAAAGAAGGATAGAAATGAAAGAAGAATTGATTGAAGTAGCTAAAGAACTACCACTAAAAGGTATTGCAAAAGCATTGATTACATATCACATCGTATTAGTGATTGTAGCATTAATTATATTTTTTTAAGGAGAAAACGATGAAAAAAAACAAAAAAAAAGAGAGAACTCAACCTGCAAGTAAAAGTTCCCTTTGCTTAAAAAGCACCTATAAAATACTACAAAATAGTATTTTTGTCAAGAGGTGCTGTTAAATGGCACAAAAAAGAATGTTTGATAAAACAATTGCAGATAGTGATGATTTTTTAGATATGCCATTAACAACTCAGGCCTTATATTTTCATTTAAATATAAGGGCAGATGATGATGGCTTTATTGATAACTGTAATTCAATCATGCGAATCATAGGGGCAAAAGAAGATGATTTTAAATTATTAATAGCAAAGAGGTATTTAATACCTTTTGAAAGCAAAGTGTGTGTAGTTAGACATTGGCTCATACACAACACCATTAGAAAAGATAGATATAATCCTACTATACATCTTGATGAAAAGAGACAACTGATTGTAAATGAAAAAGTTTATAGTTTAAAAGACGATGAATACACTGGCAACCATTTGGCAACCAACTGGCAACCCAGTATAGATAAGAATAGTATAGATAAGATTAGTATAGAAGAGAGTAGTAAAGAATTACTAAATATAGATAGAAGTAGTAATATAGACGAACTTGATTCAAAGTGTTTGGAAGTTTGCGAAATATTAGAGAAAGAATTCGGTAGGACAATTACTCCATTAGAATTAGAAAAAATAAAAATGTGGGAATATCCAGTAGACATTATAAAACTAGCCATTGCTGAAGGTGTTACGAATGGTGTGTTTTATATCAAGTACATAGACAAAGTACTATTTAACTGGAAGAAAGCAAATGTTAGAACCTTAGAAGAAGCGAAAAAATATATTGAAAAATTTCGTCAAGGTAAAGGCGATAATCAAAATGATAGTTCTGAGCAAAATCAAAAATTAAGTAAATGGGATGAAGTAAGAAAAAGGGTTGAGGAGAAACGTAAGAATGAACGAGGATGAAATATACGAACTTTTAGAAAAAGTTAGAATCTATTATCAAAATATGGCTAAATCTGATGCTGTTAACGATGAATGGTATAAAATCTTAAGAAAATACAATCGAGATGATGTTTACGGCAATCTAGAAAGGTACCTATCGATAGAAAGAAATCGAAATAGAATTCCGATGCCACAAGATTTAATTAGTGGATTATCAACTATTGAACAACAAAAAGAAAAAAACAACGATAACTTCAAAATAGATTGTCAGTTATGTCATAAATTTATGACATTAGATGAGTATAACAATCACTATAGCAAATGTTCGTCGATTACTTATCTACTAACATTATTCAAAAAAAGAGATATGAATGTATCACGTGAAGAATTAGAGAATTTAGATGAAAAAACATTTAAAGGGGTTTATAAAAAATATAAAGAACAACATCCAAGAAAAGTAGAAGAAACTTATAAAACAATGGAAAATGAATATTAGGAGGAATAATCACAATGAACACTAGAGATTTAACAAGCTATGTATCAGGCTATGACTCGTATTGTAATCAAGCAGAAAATGAAAGAGTTGAAAGAATCTTAAATGAGCGTCATGAAATGGAAGAAAAA
>CAJUIY010000045.1 GCA_910586865.1 uncultured Bacilli bacterium | reverse complement strand
GAAAGAATCAATCAAATAGATTAATAATTTCTATAAGATTGATTATACGAGGAGAGTGATATAGATGAAAATAGATAAAAACTATCCTCAACTACATTATGATGATGTAACTTTTTATAAAGATGAGGATACCGGCGAAGAAATAGCTGTAAAAAAATATAAAATTGCTGATGATATAATATCAGATGAGGATATAGAAATAGATCTTGATGCCAAGGTTATGATACTTGGAAAAATAGAAAGTAAAGGGAATATAATATCAGATTCTAGCTTAACAGTAACATCTGGAATTTATGCTAAGGGAGATTTATTTTTGAAAAATCCCAATGAGTATACTGACTGGAAAATTAGTACTCCATTATTAAATGATATTTATGTTGGAGGAAATATTATTACCGATGGGGATATATCTTGTGGGGGTAAACTTTTTTGTGCAGGTAATATTAAAAGTAAAAATAACCTCTATTCTTATGGAGATATTACTTCAAAATCTGCGATCGAAGTTTCTGAAAATATTATTGTTGATGGAAATATATCATGTAATCATCTACTTTTTGGAAATAAGGCATATATGAGTAAACTTTTTAAAGGAAAAAGCTTTTGGAGTAATAGGAATGGCAGCTTAATAGAATGTGTAGAAGCTGAAAAGTTAAACAAAGCTTTATCTAGTGATGATGATTATTCAGATAAGTTGAGGTTTAAATATAAATTTGATGATTGTTCTTTTGGTGAACAGTTAGAAAATGAGAAAGAAGACTACGGAATGGAAATGTAGTCTTATTTTTCTGAAAGAGGGGAGAGCGATATGATAAAGATAATAGAAAAATTAAAAGAAAATGTAAGCCTTTATCTAGAAGACATGCTAGACGATATCGATTATCAATATCTTGAAAACTCTTTTTCAAGTGAAACTTTATCTACGATATATCAAGCATTAGAAGAAGAACAAACAGTAGAAGATTATTTTTTATTAAATGACTTTTCATCGTTAGAAGATTTAAAAAATAATTTAGGTACAGAATTATTAAAATCTGATGAAAACAGTGGTTATTATTTAGAATTACCGCACTCAAGAATCCATGTTTATGAGGAGGATAGTAATGTCCTTATTCATCCTATTTTAAATATTAATCTTGGAAATGATAACTATATAGATTTTAATGTATTATTATATGAAAAGTATAATGGTTTAATAAAAAATAATAGGGAAAAAGAAATATAAAGGTATAAAGACAGTGTATGGAAAGCTTGCTGAATGCTACACTAACTCTTTTTATAAATACTTTTACTCCTAATATTATTTTACCTTGTACTAAATTTCCAAAAACTGGAGCAAGCCAAGTAACTGATGTGTGGTTTAGCAGTTACAACCTAATATTGAGTTAAATGATAAACGAAATAAAAAAACACTAATTGTGATGTTTTTGATGAAGGGAGATGAATAGAGATGATAAAAAAAATAAAAGATCTATTAAATAGTTATGATGATGAAGATTTAGATAAAATAGGTCTATATGTAGATAACGGAAAAGAAATCAGTTTTATGATATTAGATGAGAATGATGATATTATTCTGATAACGGAAAATGTCCCTATTTCGATTGCGGGGCATAACATAGTTGATGATTAAAATAACAAATAGAAAAATTATAGATTACGATTGGACAACAGATAGGGATTATTTGGAAAAAGATAAAGACTACGGAATGGATGATGTGAACCCCATTTAGGAGACATCATAAAAAGGACTAAAATAAAAAATCAAGGGCGAACGAAGTGAGTTCATCTAGACCCTTGATTTTTTATTTTAGCCCTTTTTTGAATGTCTACCCTATAGGGTGCATTTCAATGGAAATGTAGTCTTTTTTATATGGAAGGAGGTAAAAAATGAAAAGATATAAAGCAATCGAAAGAAATAATAAAGAATATAGGTATTATAAAGGTATACCATATATTCGAAAAAAAGATTTTGATGAGAAAAACTATCAATTTATTGGTGAAACAAAACTAAAAGAAGCTAATAAAGAAGACGACTATGAAGCAGTTATCAAACAAGAAGATAATGAGTATATCATAAAAGATTCTTGTTTTGGTATAGAAAAAGGCTATATTCAGGTAGAAGAAAATAGTTATATTACTTTAAAAAGAATATATCCAATAATAATTTGGTTCTTATTAGGAATGCTTTTGTTGGGGATATTATTGGGTGCTGTAATAAGCATAAATCAAAGGAAAGTTGATTTAGTGAGTCCTGTTGTAGAACAAATTAAAGAGCCTGAGCCAAAGAAGGAAGAAGAAAAAGTTATATACAAAATTTCTTTTAATGGAAATGGTGCTGTTGGAGGAATGGAAAGCATTGATGTTTTAGAAAACCAAACATTCAAACTACCTAAAAATCAGTTTAGAAGAAAAGGTTATCAATTTGTTGGGTGGGCTTTAAAGCCATTTGGACAAGTTATTTATTTAGATCAAGCGGAAATAGAGAATCTACAAACGGATGAAAAAGAAATAATTTTATATGCAGTATTTGCTATTAATCAATATAAAGTAATCTTTTTAGATTATAATGGAAATATTTTACATGAGCATTTCCAAAATTATAATTCTAATGTAGAAATGCCAATAAATCCAATTAGGGAAGGTTATACATTTACAGGTTGGGATAACTCTACAAGTAAAATAGTAACAGAAACAACATATAAAGCATTATATGATGTCAATAATTATAATATAAGTTATTCATTAAATGGTGGCACTTTAAGTAATAATAATCCATCATCCTATACGATAGAAAGTCCAAATATTCAAATAAGTAACCCTTCTAAAAGAGGTTATACTTTCATTGGATGGAGTATTAACAATTCACCTAATATTTATAAAAATTATACATTAACAACAGGTAATTACGGTGATAAGCATTTAGATGCCGAATATAGTCCTAACAAGTACAAAATATTCTTTGATTCTAATGAAGGAGAAAATTTTGTAGAAGAGAAAGATGTGTATTTTGATAGTGCATATGGAGAATTGCCAGAACCAACAAGAGAAGGCTATACATTTACAGGTTGGGTTAATGAGAAGGAAGAAGTTGTTGATGAAAATACAATATATGAAAATACTGAAAATATTACTTTAAAAGCTACTTGGGAAGCCAATGAATATGAAGTAACATTAAATCCAAACGAAGGAGAAGTATCTCCGGAAAAAGTAATAGTTACTTATGATAGTGCATATGGAGAATTGCCAGAACCAACAAGAGAAGGTTACAACTTTAAGGGTTGGTATTTGAATGATTCCGAAATCAAAGAGGATACGGTAGTAAAAACATCATCTAATCATGAATTAGTTGCTAAATGGAAAAAAATAAACTATGTAATTGAATATGACACTACAGGTGGAGTGCTAACTGCAAAAGTTACTATCTACAATATAGAGGATGAAGATTTTGATTTACCTCAACCAACTAAGGAAGGTTATACTTTCACTGGTTGGACTGGAGATAATGGTACAACTCCAGAAAAAGTAGTGACGATTAAATCTGGTACTGTAGGCAATTATAAATATCAAGCAAATTGGAAAATAAATTATTACACTGTTTATTACTTTGTAAATAATAATTTATGGACAACTCGTTCTGTTCCTTATCAAGGTACTATTCCGGACTTGGAATATCCTATAAATGATAAACAAGTCTTTAGTGGATGGAGATGCAAAAGTGTAATGGGAGCAGAAGATATGAGAATATATGGTGATGTTCGAGAAACAAATTGTGGTGTTAGAACAGGGCACGGTTCTCTTGATAGAGTGTCTACCTTTGTATCAGTATTTAATAGTGCAGGATTTAATGCTCGATTAACAGATAGTAATGGGGCATATGCAGTAGTAAGTGATCCAATCTATTCTTATACAACTGCAGTAAATATGCTTAATTATGTTTGGGCAAACACATCATCAAGTGGTGCTCATGCTTTAAATTATATTGAACTTTCATGTGACAATGGTAATTCATTTGCACAAAGAAGATCTTAATAGACAGAAGAAAGGAAAAATAAAAATCGAATATGAAAAAGGTAATGAGAAAAATTGGTGATATACTATTAATTTTAATGATAGTATTTTTAGCATGGTTTATATATAACTACAAGATGTATATTGTAATATCTGGTTCGATGGAGCCTACTATAAGAACGAAGGAATTGATAGTTGTAAAAAAACATACAGCTCCTTATAAAATAGGAGAGGTGGTATCTTACTATGACCGTAATTACGATATACCAATTACTCACCGAATTGTTGAATATAATGAGAGTAATAACTCTTATATCACTAAAGGCGATAATAATAATGTTAATGATAAATTGGTATTAGAAGAAAAAGATATTATTGGAAAAGTAGTTTTTCAGTCTTATAAATTAGGAACTCTTATTTTAAAGTATGAGATTCCGTTTATTATATTTACTGGAAGTATGATTTTAATATGTCTATTAATATTAATAATTAAATGTGTAAGAGGAACTATGAAAAGTCATAGTTCTTTTTATATGGAAGGAGAGATGAATAATGAGAAAGAAACAAGTGAAGAAAGAATTACGAAAGGAGGTGATGAATAAATGAGTAAAAAAGAAAATAAAACTGTAAAAAAATCTATTGTTACTTTAACATTGACAGTATTTATTCTAGTATTATTTATTGGATTAACTATATCAAAATATATAACATTAGGTACTAAAAGCGGTTCAATGCAAGTTGCTAAATGGAATGTTACTATCACAGAAGGTGATTTAGATAACAAAAAATATACTCCACAAACAATTGTTGCAGATAGAATTGCTCCAGGAACTGAAGGAACATTTGGTATTAAAGTTGATGCTACAGGAACAGAAGTTGGAGTAAGGTACGACGTTGAATTTACAGATATTCAAAATAAGCCAACTAATATGTATTTTATGGTTGGTACAACAAGATATAATACCTTTGATGATCTTGCTACAGGCATTTCTGATACTATCAATGCAGATGATTCAAATAAAGTAAGAGAAGTTACTGTAAAATGGGTTTGGGATTATGAAACTGGAAATGATGAAGCAACAAAAACTAGCAATAATGTTATAGATACACAAGAAGGAATTGCAGGACAAACTATGACATTTAATGCAAATGTAACAGCAGAGCAAGTACAACCAACAGAATAATATAATATGGTAAACAGTCCCTCAACTTTTTGGGGGACTATAACCATAAAACAATATAAAGAAAGGAATGGTCTCGTGAATGGAAAAAGGAAGTTTTTGCTATTATTACTATTATTTTTAATATTAGTTAATAGTATTGTATTTACAATTTCTAAATGTATAATTAAAGAATCAAAAACTTTGGGCACAAACGTGAGTAAACCAGTAATAAGATTAGAAAATAATACTGATTTAGATCTTACAAATGATAATTTGTATAATAGTAAAAAGTTTAATATTATGAATTATACTAATAATGAAATAAATGAGGTTAGTTTAAGTTATTATATTGAAATAGTTTATACAGATATTGATACGTCACAAATAGAAATAACTTTAACAAGAAATAATAAAAATGTTATTATAACTGATAATATTACAGAAACATTTCCATTAAAAGCCTCAGAAAAACAGAATGATCAATTTATATTGAATGTTAATTATAAAAATGGTAGTGATATTAAAGGAAAAATAGAATTAAAATTGTATAGTTATCAAAATCCGCCGGAGGTGGCATCATGAAAGTAAGAAAAATAATAGGAAAAATAATAATAGTATCTATCATATTGATAGTTATTTTCCAACAAAAGACAATGGCTAGATATGCAATGGAACAACGAATACTCAATATGAATATAGATTTAAAAGTGCTAGAACCAGAAGGTATATACGCAAAGCTTTATGATACAAATGGAGACGGAATTGGTGATTACCTAATTTTAGGGAGCCATAAAACTATTAGTCATGAAGGAACATTAATAAATGATTATAATTATGTTGATAATACTTCCCGTGAATGGAATACCACTTGGAGAAATGATTTATCAACAATTGAGACAGTTGAGGTTGTCGAAGAAATAACTCCGACTAGCACAAGTTCGTGGTTCAATAATGCTACTAAATTAAAAGCGGTAATTCATCCAGAAAAGTTTAATATGTCTAAAAACATAAGTTTAGATCATATGTTCCAAAATGACAAAAATTTAACCTCATTAGATGTTAGTTCTTGGGATGTTTCAAAAGTCACTAGATTAGATTGGTTATTTGCTAATTGTGAAAATTTAAGTAATGTAAATATGAACAGCTGGGATACATCGAGTGTTATTAATATGTCGGGTATATTTATGAATTGTTTTAGTATGACAGAAATTGATGTTTCTAGTTTTAATACAACAAAAGTAACACAAATGACTAGAATGTTTTCAGGATGTACAAATGTAGAAAAATTAGATCTTTCTAATTTTTCATCAGAATCTTTAGTTAATATAAATGCTATGTTTAGTCATTATAATTTTGAAGGTCATAAACCATTTGAAAACAGCAAGTTAAAGGAAATTATTTTTGGTGATAAGTTTACTACGGAAAAAGTAGAGCACTTAGAAGATCTATTTTCATCTATTCCAGGTTTAACAGAATTAGATTTATCTAAATGGTCTAGTACAAAATTTCAAAATGCAAAGCATTTCGTAAATGGATCTAGTAATTTAAAAACGATATATGTTAATGACTCGTTTAAAGCTCCAGCAACAATGAAAAAAAATGGTGCTCTTTTTGGAAATTCATTAGTTGGTGGTAATGGAACAATTCATGAAATCACAGATGATGCAAATGATGATAATAGTTATTTTCAAGCAGATACTAATATTCAAAAAGGACTGTTTACCTTAAAGAATTAAATGCAAAAGAAAAGGAGATATAGATGGATAATAAATATAAAAAAGAAAATTTACATTTTAAAATGTTGGATAAATTTATGATAATGTTAGAAAATTTTGATATGTATACAAGAAGTCATTGCTTACGTGTAGGTATCTATACTGGCTTATTTTTCGAATACTTAGATAAGTATAATTTATGGACAGATGAGTTATTGAAACTATCTGATGATACAAAGAAAGATATCCTTTATAGTTCTTTCGTTCATGATATTGGTAAGACTACTATACTTATCGATACTATTAATAAAAATAATAAATTAACAGAGGAAGAATGGCAAGATGTACTAGAGCACCCGCAAAGTGGTGCTTTTTTCTTTTCGTCAGAGGAGTACAGGACAATACGAAATGGAGTATTAATGCACCATGAACGATATGATGGAAATGGTTACCCCTTAGGTATTAAGGGAAAAGATATATCAGTAGGTGCGAGAGTAATTAGTATTATTGATAGTTTTGATGCTATGACTGATAAAAGACCTTATATTTCATCTGGTTTAATGAATTTACAACGGGCATTAGATGAAATCGAAAAGTGTTCTGGAACACAATTTGATCCTATGATTTCTGACTTATTTGTTTGCATGTGTAAGACTAAAGAATATTCAGAAATACTAAAAATAAAGGAATATCCGCAGTTTATGGAAGATTTAGGTCGAGATTTTATGAATAGTATAAAAAAGGACAATTTTGTTCTATTAAAAAAGAAAGGCAAGTTGCTTAAAAAATGAGAAAAGGAGAAATAATGAATGACTGATAAACAAATAGATAAGAAAATAGAACAGTTAGAAAAATTGAAATCTAAAGAGTTAATAAAATTGGAAAAAATAAGATTAGTTATTAGCAATTATGATAATCAAATAAAACAGTTACAGGATTTTAAGAAAGAACAAGAAAAAATTAATAAAAAACAGGAAGAATTAAATAAAAAAATCCAAGAAACAGTACAGAAAAAAAGGGAGTAAGAAATTATGAATATAAGAAATAAATTCAAAGAACTAAAGAACTATATTAAAAGCATTGTACCATTGACGTATAAAAAAAATAATCTAAAAGAAATAAAGGAGCACATTCAAGGTAAAGCACCATTAGATGATAACGATGGTTATATGGAATTATTAAGTTATCTAGAACCATATGTTCCACACGATATGGAAGAATCCTACAATAATTTGATAGAAGAAGCTAGTAAATATGAAAAAGTTGGTGATATCAATAATAAAGATTATGAAAAAAAACGTGACTATTTTTTTGAAAGACTAGGTATTTGTGTAGGATATAATAATTATTTTTCATCTGGTTGGTCTTATTTTTCTGATGAAATGAGGTTAGGAGAAGATGGAAAATTAGTGTCAACAACAGCTTTTCTGAATGTTAGTGAACAAGAAAGGAAAGTTTGGAAAGAAAGAGAAGAAAAATATGAAAATGAGCAACAAGAAGAATTAAGGCAAAATGACGATATAGATTCTTATTATGAGCAACCACCAATAAAAGAGCCCGCACAAATATTACCAGAAGGGTGGTTTTGGCTTAAATTCTATGATGGTTCAGGATATTTAGAATCACCCGATGGTCATCGATATATGGAGTATGATTCATGTACTAAAGAATATAAATTTGATGAAAATGATTCCTCTTATGGGTGTTATATTGAAGGCTGGAATATTGTTCCTTATACTTTAGAAGAAATTCAAGAATATGATAACAATTTCTTTAATTTTGCGGAAAAGCAAGTTATTGAAAGAGTTTTAAATAAGGAAGATATTTTACTAGAATTAGAAGAAAAAGAAGAAGACTATGGAATGGAGCTATAGTCTTTCTTTATGAAAGGAGAAAAAATGAAATTAATTATATGTGAAAAACCATCTTTAGCAATGAATGTTGTCAAAGCAATAGGTAATATGAATAGAAATGATGGCTATTTTGAAAATAGTAATTATATAGTAACTTTTGCTATCGGTCATCTTTTAGCTTTACAAGATATAGATGACTATTTTGGTAGAGAAAAAAGCAAATGGAATTTAGAAGAATTACCATTTATTCCGAAAGAATTTAAGTTTAAAGTAAAAGAAGATCCTGGTTTAAAAAAACAATTTAAAATTATAAAATCATTAATTAAAAGAAGTGATGTCGAAGAAATAATAAATTGTGGCGATGCCGACCGTGAAGGAGAAGTAATCATAAATAATATCATTTATAGTATTTTTCATTCAGAAAATATTAATAAAAAAATAACAAGGTTATGGTTACCAGAACAAACAACTAATACAATAAGGAAGCAGTTAAATGATTGTAAAGATATATCTAATACTAAAAATTTATATTATGAAGGGCTTGCAAGGACATATATTGATTGGTTGTTTGGAATAAACTTAACTAGATATACAACAATTCAAACAACATCATTATTTCCAGTCGGTCGAGTTTTAATACCTATCGTTAGATATATTTATGATAGAGATATGTCAATTAAGAATTTTAAACCAGTTGATTATTATGTGATTTCTACAACAATTCAAAAAGATGGGAAAGAAATCAAATTGAACTTCAAAGATTTAAAATTTGAAGATACAAGTGAAATCACAAAAGTAAAAGCAGAAGATATTATTTCTACACTAGAAAGTAAAAAGGTAATTGTAGATAATATAATAATAAAGGATAGTATTAAGAAAAGACCTAAATTATTTTCATTAGATACATTACAAAATTATCTATTTAAGAAAAATGGTTTTTCTTTAGCAGATACTTTAAATTATGTACAGTCACTTTATGAAAAAGGATATGTTACTTATCCAAGAACAAATACAGAATATTTGGCTGAAAATGAAAAAGACAAAATTAAGGAAATATTAAAAAAACTAAATGACGATGATTTAGTTTTTTTTGATAGGAAAAGTATTTTTGATGATTCAAAGATAGAATCACATAGTGCCTTAACAATAACTACTAATATTCCAGATGATTTTAGTAGTGAAAATGAGAATATTACATATAATACTATTTTAAACCGATTTAAAAGTGTTTTTTGTAAAAACGATGCAATTATTCAAGAAGTTCAAGTTCGCTTAAAATTGGGCGAATATGATACTAATTTAATGGGTAATTCTGTAAAACAAGATGGATATTTAAAATATGAGCCTATTAAAGATAATATATTACCTGATTTTATAGAAAACGAAGAATTTATTCCAAAAATGAATTTGAATATAAATACTACTCAGGCACCTAAAAAAGTAACTGAAGCTGAGCTAAATAGTTACCTAAAAAATCCTTTCAAAAAAAATGATATGAGTGAAGAGGAAGAGTATAAAGCTTTATTAGAGGGAATAGAAATAGGAACAGTAGCGACTAGACCTGGAATTATAGAAAATGCTATTAAGTATGAATATATAATAAAAAAAAGAAATAGTTTATCAATTACAAATAAAGGAATATTTTGTATTGAGAATCTAGATAAACTACATATTGATATGAGTGTCTCTAAAACGGTGGAGATATCTAAATCACTAAAAAATATTTATAAGGATGCTTTAAGTGTAGAACAATTGGTATTTAATGTTTCTAAACAACTAGAACAATATATTGATAAAGAACAAAAATTAGATATTTTCCAAGTAGAAAAAGAAATAATTGGGAAATGTCCTAAGTGTGGTAAGAATATTGTAGAAAATGAGAAATCATTTTATTGTGAAGATTATAAAAATTGTAACTTTAGTATTTGGAAAAATAATAAGTTTTTCGATTCAATAGGATTAAAAAAAATTACAAAAGCCAATATGAAAAGTTGCTTAAAAAATGGATACTTTGAGGCTAAAAACTTAACTAGTAAATCTGGAAAGAAATATGATGCTAAATTGGTAATGGAAGTAACAGATAAATATGTCAATTGGAAAATGGAATTTAATAAGTAAGGAAGTGATTCTTATTATAACGTATAAAGAGTTAATAGAAATGTTAGGAATGAATTTATTAGATCATGTAATTATTGGAAAAAATAATTATTATTCTATTAAGTGTGGCATTATGACTGAAATGGAAGATATGGAGTTATCTTCTAAAAATGATGATATAGAATTATAGAAAGAGGTGAATTATGAGTATAGAAATGATTATAGTATCGGTACTAGTAATTATAGTAATAATTTATTTTCTATTTATTGATCCTAAATTAAATAAGCAAAGAATAAAAAATAATAATGAGTATGGTAGTGCCAGATTTGCTACTAAAAAAGAAATCGATAAAAATTTTACGAAGGAAAGCTTGTCTAATATTCAAAAGGCAGGCTTTCCTATTTCTTTTTCAAAAGATTTAAAATTTGCATATTTCGATAATGACACACCACATTGGTGTCTTTTAGGTTCATCTGGTAGTGGTAAGTCCGTTACAAGTGTTATTCCTCAATGTAGTTTTCTAGCAAATGCAAAAGAAAAAAGAAGTGTTTTTGTCACAGATCCAAAGGGGGAAATATTTTCAGAAACCTCTAAAATGTTTAAAAGTAATGGATTTGATATTCTTACTATTGATTTTAGAAATCCACAGCAATCTTCTCATTTTAATATTTTAGAACCAATTATAAAAGAATATGAAAATTATATTGAATGTAGTAGAATTGCTGATGATATCGAAGAATATCTGAATAACGATAATGGAATGAAAATTCCAGAAATCAAAGAAATAGAAAAAGAAACAGTAGAAGATTTTATATCTAACACTTTCAATCAAAACATAGAGGAATCAATAGAAGAAAAATACGAAAGGTATAATGAGTTTCAAAAATTATCAGAAGACGAATTGCAATCTAGATTAGTTAAAAATAGAAATAGTGCAACTTCATCATATGCAGAAACGAATAGACTTATCAATTCCTTAGCGGATATGATTTTTGCTGAAAAAGGTAACCAGGATCCATTTTGGAATAATAGTGCTAGTAGCTTGTTACAAGGACTTATTGGTTTATTTTTAGAAGAGTATAAAGATGGAAAAATAGAACGTAAAAGAATTACAATGACATCCATTAAAAAGTTCCAAAATAGTAGTATGGAAGAAAAAAATTTTAAGAGATTAAAGGTCTATATAAATAATAAACCATATGGTTATAAATCAAAGGATTCTTTAACTTCAATTTTTTCGGCAAGCGATAATACTTATAAGTCAATTACAGCTGTATTTGGGGCTAAAATGGCAATATTTGATGATGTAAATGTAGCAAATGTTACTTCCTCATCAGATTTTGAGTTTGACTGTTTAGGTAAAAAGCCTACCGCTTTATTTGTAATCGTTCCTGACGAGGATAAAACGTACTTCACGTTAGTCACAATCATTGTGGGATTGTTATATAAAGAATTAGTAAAATTAGCCAATTCTAACCCATCAAGACAGTTAGATGTACAAATAGATTGGCTATTAGATGAATTTGCGAACTGTCCACCTTTAAATGATATAGAGGCAATTGTTTCTGTCGCTAGATCTCGTGGTATGAGATTTCAATTTTACATCCAATCATTTTCGCAATTAGACAATGTTTATGGGAAAGAGGTTGCCCAAATTATCTTGGATAACTGTGGTTTGTGCTATTTAAAAACTAATACAATGGATACGGCGGAAACTATTAGTAAAAGACTAGGAAAGAGGACTATAGAATCTAATTCTGTTAGCCAAAGTGCTAATATGGGACTATTTAATATGAGTGCTAATAATAATGCAAATAGATCTACTTCTTTGATGGCTAGAGACTTATTAACACC
Source organism: uncultured Bacilli bacterium (assembly GCA_910586865.1). Classification (GTDB taxonomy): domain Bacteria; phylum Bacillota_I; class Bacilli_A; order RF39; family UBA660; genus UMGS995. The sequence continues at coordinate 1,552 of CAJUIY010000045.1, read as the reverse complement.
AGATGAAGTAATGCAATTGCGATTTAAAACAATAATTTTTCCTACAAAGGGTTATCCGATTTTTAGAGATACAATCTTTTATAAAAAATTTAATTGCTATCAGTCTGGTAAAGTAGAAAGACCTAATCAATTATTAAGAGATTTGAAGGATACATATTTTACAGTAGAAAATCTTAATAAACCTTTAGTTGATCTATCTAAATCATCAAATTTGAAATCAATGTTTTCTAAAGCAGAAAAAAATATAATCAATTATCAATTAGAAATCAATGATAAAGCATTAAAATTAGCAATAGAAGAATTGCAAGAGATATTGCAGGAAAAATCATTTGAATATGAACTGAAAGAAAAAGGTCAAAAAAAGTATTGTAGTGTAAAGTTAAAAAAACCATTAACATCCCAAGAAGAAATCAAAATTAATGAGGTATTAAGAAAAGATGATAAATTTGAAGTTAATATCGATTCTGGAGATGGAAATACTACAGTATTAAATATTGAAGCTGGTAACCAATTTGCATTAGAAGAAGAACTACAAAAACAAGAAATGAAAATAAAATCCCTAAATGAAAACATATTAGAAAAAGAATTAAGAAAGCGAAAAGTAACAGAATAGTTTTTTATAGAAAGGATATTGCTATAAGAAAGAGTATAAAAAATTTAAAAGGAAGAAAAAGGCACTATGTTCTAAGTGAATGTAGTGTCTTTTTTATTTGACAAAAAATAATATATCAACATATTTTATGAAAAAGTATAAACTTTTATTTTTGTTATAAAAAACATAACGAAAAATCAAAATCCCCTTACATGAATCTAAAAATCCACTATAAAAACGGCTCCAGAATTGTAAAAAGTATAATTTGATGAATTTATCGTTTTATGCAATAATATCGTCTGAAAGGGAGATTAAGTATGTTTACGAGGATTTTATCAGAAGACCAAGTACAACTTTTTACTGATATAACAGGCATCAAAGCTACTAAGATACTTTTACATAAAAATATTTTGTAAGTGTACTAAATCAAGTATTCCTTCTGGGATGTTATGCAATGTAATCGATGTAACTAACATTAAACATCTTTTAAAACTAGAACTTGTTTCATTTTTTCTCTTTTTCTCAATAATATCAAATGTTTTATCACCGATAAATAGTAAAACTCCACCTAGAATAACACCAATGGATACCACTATCCACCCAGTAAGATGAAGATTTTCGGACATTTCTATCGCAGGAGATAGTAATGAGAAAAAGGAAGCTGCTATCATCACACCAGCAGAGAACCCAAGCATTGCGTCCATGAAACTCTTATTTATTTTTTTAAATAAAAAGACAATTGCCGAACCTAGTGTAGTAATTAAAAAGGTAAATAGTGTGGCAATCAATGCTTGTATTGGATAATTTAGATTTGTAAACCAATCGATCATATAAACCTCCTAAACTAAAGTATTTTATGACTAGTTAAGGAATATGTGTAGGTTTCTCCATCTAAAAATAAAAAAATGTCAATAATTTTTGAAAATGTCCTGAAATTTCCAAAACATCAACGGGAAAATA
>CAJUIY010000044.1 GCA_910586865.1 uncultured Bacilli bacterium | reverse complement strand
TCAATTATATAATTATTATATATCAATCAGGTGCACTGTGCAAATAATGATTTTATAATTAAATAAAAAATGCCATAAGTTAAATCCTGTTCCTGGTTTTGTTGTTAGTGAACAGATGAGATTTATAAAATTTAGGAAAAAGAAAGTTAGCATGCCTAAAATGAAATGTCCTTATTGTAATGGTACGATATTACCTATTACTTAAAAAATTAAAGGTATTCTATTTTAATCTTTTTGTAATAATCTGATTTTTTACATGTCTTTTTTTATTTTATATAATTTCGAACGCACTTTCCTTATAAACAAAAAAACGTTAGTTTTTAACGTTTTGATAATAAAATGGTCCGAATATAAAGCCCGTTTCCAACTTTTAAGCGTCTTTGCTTTATTCCTTTCTTCTGCAAATTTTCTTTAGAACTTCCTGTAAAATTCCTTTTGAAATTCAACAAGTATATTCTATCATTTTCCTGTTAAATAAGTCAATTAATTTTAAGTCAATTTTCTAAGTTATGACTCTCAAATACAAAAGACCATTTTTTTCAGCAAAATTATTACTTTCAATCTTGATTATTTTAAAGACATCTTTAAGTACATCAGGAGTTAAGTATTCTCTTTGATTGTAACCATCAATAACCTCAATATTGTATTTATCACGTAGCACTTCAATATATTGCTCTGCCTTTGCACGACTTTTATAAGTCGTTAGATTAATTCTACCATCACATAAAGGTCTATCTAACATATTTTGCTTAAATAAATCTGTAATTTGTTTTAAATAGCGAGGTCTTGCGTTTATTTGTAGTAACTCAATAGTTTTTTCACCCCTAATTGTACGTTGCTTGAGTTTTATTGTATCAATAAACTCATAAATAAAGTCACATTTTTCTTCATAACTTATCGCTTTCCATATACCATCTAAAAAATTATAATTATCAATCTTTTGGTCTATTGTTAAAGTATCAAAAGCATATCTAATTGTATTATCAGTTTTTCCATTCTTTAATTTTTCTAACATATCGTCATCAATTGGAATTAAGTTATCATGGGTTATTAAATAAAACTGCAATAGTCCAGACAATTTTTTTATAAGCGTTTCTTCAATTAAATCTTCCCTAAAACGTGTCTTACAATCTTTACACTTATAGTATAGATACTCTTTGCCATTAGGTTTTTTAGTACCATTACATGCCATAATTCTACCACATTTTGGACACACTAACTTTTGCATAAATAAATATTTTTTATTACGATAATAGTTTCTACTATTTCTTTCAATATTTACCTGACAATCTTCAAATATTTCCTTACTAATAATAGGTGGTATATGCCCTGTCTTTTCTTTCCCATTTACCTCTTTATTTTTCTTCTGTGATTCATATACACCATAATAAACCTTATTATTTAATATCGTACCAATAGTACAATCACGCCAACTTTTCCGTTTCTTTGTTACTTCTCCGGTATGTTTATCTCTTCTAGTATATGTAACAAAACTATATTTTTCTTCCATTATATTGGCTATTTGCTGATATGTTTTTCCTTTTAAACATAAATCAAATATTTCTTTTACAATAGGTGCAGTTTCTTCATCTATTAAATAAAGTTTACTATCTTTATCTTTCTTATATCCAAAAGGAATTGGTCCACCATAATGTCCTTTGTCTATAGCACCTTCAATTCCAATTTTAGTACGTTGTCTTATTATATCTCTTTCAAACTGGGCAAAAACACCTAATATATACATTATCATTCTTCCTGTAGGAGTCGTAGTATCAAATTTTTCTAAAACGAATTCAAAACCACAATTATATTTGTCAGTATCTTTAACAAATTGAACAAAATCACATAAATCTCTAGTCATTCTATCAAGTTTAAGTGCTATAATTTTATTAAACTTTTTTTTCTTCATGTCTTCCATCATTTGATTAAATGCCTGTCTTTTAGAAGTTTCACTACCACTAAAGCCCTCATCAGAATACACTTTGTATACAGTATATCCAAAAGTTTCACAATAATTTCTCATTATTCTTTCCTGTTCATCAAGGCTATGACCATTAGCAACTTGTTCATCGGTAGATACCCTTTTGTAGAGTGCTACTATAATTTTTTTACTGCTATCATCAAACACAATTTTAACACCTCGATTTCTTACTTTTTCTCTTTTTTAAGTTCTTCTCCAAATTCTGCAAAATATTTAATCAAACTAGTAAACAATTCCCCAGATGGTTCTGAAGTATCTATCCCATCACGAATACACTCTACATCACAATTATATTTTTCAAATTCTTTTAATAGTTCGTAAAAACCAATCGCCGTACGATTTAATCTATCCATTTCTGTTACAACCAACTTTGTAAATGCTCCTTTTTTCATATCTTCTAACATTTCTTGAAATGCTGGTCTATTAAGATTAATTCCACTATACCCATTATCTATATAAGATTTAAAAATTTTATATCCCTTTTTATCACAATGACGCTTTAATAGTTTGTTTCTTTCTTCTATCATTACACTATCTTTTTCTGCACTACGATTGTATGTTGCAACTATTACTTTATTTTCTTCCATTTCAATACCCCTTTTTCTGTTAATATCATCTATATTTGACTTTTTCATTATTAAATCAGTTCCTTTCTATTTTTTGTTCTTTTAGCAATCTATAAAATTTATTTGGCTTTAGCCCTAATTCTTTTTGAGCCTGTCTTCCAGTTATCTCATTATTTTTCCATTTTGCAATAACTGTTGCCCATTCAGTAGGAATAGGAATAGAAGGTCTTCCATAAGGTCTTCCTGTTTTAGTTTTCTTGGTCTTCAAATATAAATCAATGCCCTCACGTTGTCTAGAACGTATGTAAGTTCTTTCCTGTTCTGCAACATAAGAAAGTAAAGCCAATATAATATCATTAATTACCTTACCCAGTAAATCTTTATATTTGCTGGTATCTAATATAGGCATATCTAAGACTCGAATATCTGCTTTAATATTCTTGGTGATGTCTCTCCATTCTTCGAGGATCATATTATAGTTTCTTCCAAGTCTGTCAATGCTTTTAATTACTAAGACGTCATTTTCTCTTAATGCTTTTTTCAAAATTTGGTATTGTTCACGATTAAAATCTTTCCCACTTTCAAAGTCAGTTAGAATGAAACGTGAGTCAACACCACTTTCAATCAACGCTTGTATTTGCCTATCCTCATTTTGACTAGAACTTGAACAACGAGCATACCCCCACGTTCTACTATCCACCATTACACCACCTTTCGTATGAAATAAATTATATATGCCATCTTGCGAATAGGCACTCCCGAAAGTGGTTGAAAAAGTCCTAAAACTTATGAAATATTTCAGAAGTCTGTTATTGGACTTTTTCAAACATTCAAAACAGGTAATTTTATAGTGTTTCGAAAAGTATACTTTGGGAACTACTGCAAAACACGAGTTATATATCTGCTATTTGACCTCTACTTTAATACAAATGCTTTCTTCTAGCAGTTCAACTTTATTGAAATCTCCATAATCATCAATCAAGTTAAATGGGAGATGATATTTTTCTGTTGGAGCATTTTCATAAATCAAATCCATTCCAGCAATAGCAAAATCAGGATTTAAAATTTCTTCTTTGATGCAACTCTTAATTTTGGAACCGTCTATGTATAAATCAAAACTATCAAAAGTATAATTTGAAAAGCATTTTATAGTTTTATTATTACAGCATGATATTATCTTTTGAATACCACTAATCCTAAAACTCTTCAACTCTTCTCCTGATATTTTGAGTATAGGTTCAGGTCCTACACATACACTAAAATGGTCTCTTAGCCATATTTCCTTTATAATTTTTTGTTGTTCCATTTTTTAATCATCTCCTTCTAATTGAATTTCAATACGTATAGACTCGCTATCACAAGAAACTTTTGTCAGTTCCTTAGATTTGTTTATACCGCCTTTATGACACAAGATTTCTTTAGCACCATCATCAAATATTAATTCTATTTGGTAGACACCAAAAACAGGTGCTAATATCCTATCTATATCTTTTTGTTCCATTTTTTTAATATCTAATGTCAAATCAAAGTAGCAAAAGGGAATTATTGGAGAACTTTTAAAGTCCTCCAATATAATATCTCCCTGTGAAAATTTCTGATTATCTCCTATTGTAAGGAAATAATCACAAGTGCAAGTTAATTGCACTTTTATAATCTCCTTACCCTCGTTCATATTTACTCCTTTCTGTGTCAATAATTTTATATCGAACATAATTATTTTCTCTAGTTTGAACTATTTTAACTTTAGTTCCTACTAAATATTGGCATTTATCTGCAATATTCTCTGCTGTCTTTGAACCAATACAAGTTGTGTCAACTCTAAAGGCTTTTAACGTCTCTTGAAGACGCTTAAATTCAAAGTAAAGAAAATTTTTATTTGAAGAAAAAATATACTTCATTTTGATATGTTTTATATCTTCTTCTTCTTTTACGTCTATCAGCCAACACAGTATTGGGTATTTTTCTTTAGGTGTAAAATCTGTGATTATCTTCCTTACAATACCAAATCTTGGTATATCATCTTGTTCCAACTCATCCTCTACCTGTTCTAGGCTCTCCCACGTTTCTTCAAACAGTTGATTATCTGGAGACTCTGTACTTTCAAAATTATAATTAGGTACGTCATCTCCAAATATTTGTTTTTGCATATACTCATCTACGTTGATATTTTCAACTTTTTGAGGTATACTTGTATTAGATGGAATTTGAGTAACCCCATCGTCTGATATTGAATTGTTACCCATTAATTCAATATCTTTTTTTTGTTCTTCAACATGATTTTCCATATTATCAAACATGTTTTTTCCTCCTTTTCTTTTATTTTTAACCCCCTGATACAATACAGTACCCATTATTCTTTCATTTTCTTTAATCATCTCCTTTTTCATTTGCACAAATGTATTGAATGTGATATAATGTTTTTATAACGAAAGAAAAATATATCTACTTTCGTAACGAATTTTATTCACAAATCAACGTTCTAATATGTGCTTGTGTACTAATATTAGCATAGTAGAAAACAAGTGTCAATACTTTTGTGATTAAAAACAATATTTTTTTCACAATACGTTCGAGAGAGAGGGAAAATAATGGAAAATGCCGATAAAAATGTGATTTTTGCTCAAAGATTAAATATTGAGTTGGATAAGTTAAAAATAACGCAAGGAGAATTTTGTAAAAAAGTAGATATTTCTACAGGAGCCTTATTTAACTATAAGACTGGTAAAAGACTTCCTGATATTGATAACTTAATTAAACTAGCAGAAGAGTTTAACTGTTCTACAGATTATTTACTGGGTCTTATAGACATAAAAAGTACTAATGATGATTACCAATTCATTCATAAACTTACTGGCTTATCAGATAAAGCTATAGAATATCTTAATAACTGTTATAATGAGACTACCAATCAAGAAGCAACTAGTACTAGCATTAAAACAATAAATTATCTTATAGAAAACGAGGATAAATACCATCTAATCAAAAATCTTAATGATTTTATATGGCTCGGAAATTCAAAATATAATCAACAAGTAGATATAGAACAAGCAGTAGCCAAAGTCAAAATAGATAAAGCCTTATTTAATATGGATAACGACATAAGAACATTTAATCTTTTAGAAGAAACACAAAAGGAAAAGAACAACGAGCAAAATTAAAAAGCCACACTAGGCTTTTTTATTTTTCTTCTAACCAATTGACAACAACTAAAACATTAACATTGTACTTATCCTCAAACTTCTTTAATGTATCTTTAACATAATGTAACCTCTTATTTTGAATAAAAAAATCTCGTCTTTTTGTCATCTTCAAAAAATCAATGAATACATAATCAGGCTTGTATTGAAGTATATACTTTTCTAATTCTTCAAGAGTAACAGAGGTATCATGTATAACAGTAACATTCTCTCTATTTAAAATTTCATATTTATTTAATAGGAACTGTTTAGAATAAAAGTAACTAAAATATAAAATATGCTCATGATCCTGCACTCTATTTATGCAATCAACTAAGTATGACGTAATATTTTCTTTTTGTTCATTCTTTAAAAAAGAGATTTCGCTTTTCATCATAGATTACCACCTACATTAATTATAAAGTAGAAAGCAAAAAATAACACTCATATAAACGAATGTTATTACTAGTATTTAATCGATTTTATATTTTGCTTGTAATTCTTCTAATGAAATAGGGATACTGTGGTGGATATATTGAATATCATATTTTAAACTGTGTAATTCATTAAAACTAACGTATCCAAACTCTGCCTCTAAGATTTTACAATAGCCAAAGAAAGTAAAGTCATCTTCTTCTTTATTTCCCTCTAAAAGTAACCAATACATATTTTGATTAGGGATAAAAACTTCGAGTATTACTTTTTTATCCTTTTTATTGTCTTGTGAATAAAGAGGATAATCTTTAAAAATATTACTTAATATGTCGGCATTTAACCATTTAATACTATTGCTCATCATCTGTAACCTCATATTCAAAAGTTGGTCTTATTTGCTCTTCAATAGGGTTGTTAAGAATTTCCTTTAAAAGATTTCTTTCATTTAGAGGTCTTATTTTATAAGTAATTATTTTTCTCATAGCACTTTGACACCTAGGATAATGCTTAAAATAAAATTTTAAAACAAAAATCAAATCATCTATATAGTAATGTTTTCCTTTATAACGAAGAAAGTCTTGTAATTCCTTATTTAATTTTTTAGTATCAAACCTATACAAGAAAATATTCATTTTTAAAAACGCATAATATAAATCGAAATACTTATCAAGTAATTTGATGAGTAGGTCTTTGTCGATTACTCTTTCAGTGCTATAAATCTCATTGTACCTTAAATAATCTTCATCATTATGCAAATCATCTACCAATTTAATTACTGGGCTTATTCTCATTTTTTAACTCCTTTCCCATAATCTGTTAATATTTTAATATCCGTTTATAAAAAAATCCCGCCTCTAAAAGAAAAAAGAACACATTTCTAATCTTTGTGTTCTTATATAAAATTGTCTTTTCATTACTTTATATTAGTTTTGATATTCATTAGCCACAGACTCCCAACTTGTAATATGAATTAGACTACTTGTTGGATTAATTAGATTTAATTTTCTAAGAGGTAAAAATCTTGTATATTCTTCATCTTCGGAAAGTGGTAACTCTAACACCTGATTTTCTTGTTTATTAATCACTTCAACACCATCAACAGTTGCAGCAAAACCCTGGCCTTCACTAAGTATAAAATGTGTGTTTCCTATAAAAACATTCCAGTCATTTTGGTTCATTATAAGGTCATAGGCATTCTTATAATCATGTTTAATATTAAACTTATTAAATGTATTTGCAATTCGATTAAGTCTTACTTCATAAGTAGCAATATCAGTTTTATTTGGGTCAGTTATAATCGAATCCATAATAAAATAACATTCTAATTCATTATTATTCATACTGCAAGAATACACTTTACCGTAATCATTATCTTTTTTCAATTTATCCCATAAACTAGAGTAGTAATCATCATTGCTATTCTTTTTTATACCTTCATTGTTTTTTACATTAGATAATAATTTGTCTTTCGTCTCTTGGTTAATAAATTCTATTGTTATGTAATCTCTATCTTCTATATTTAAATCAATAGTAGTTTTTATTTTTACACCGTTAGAAGTATCAAAGCCTTTATTTTTAACTAGGTTATACAAGTTATCAACACTTTCACTAATTGTCCTATTTTTAATATCAATATCATCATATATACTTACACAATCATCATTTAAACAAGATACATTATTTACTTTATTATCCTTAATAGAAAGTACAAAAGATGGGTTAATCTCGATAAACACATAATCAGTTCTTTCTTTAGCAAGTTCATTTATAGTATTATTTATTTTTTTAGTGTTCATTTCATCTAGTTTATTTCTAACAAAACAATAACTTAAGAACAACAACACAAGGATCAATACACCTAGTAAAATTTTTCTAAATATATGTTTTTTAGGTTTTAACTCGATACCTAAAATACCATATTTCTTAATATCTTCTTTCTTATATTCCTTTACTAAATCCTCATAATTTGGAGTATATTTTTTCTTATATCCTAGTTGTTCTTTTTTCACGTTGCTAACTAAATCTTCTAAAGTAGGATAGGTATGTGTTTCTTTTACTGCTTTCTTAAATCTATCTACTTTACCTTGAATAACAACTTTTTCTTTACTTTTTATTTTAGTGTATTCTTCATCATTTAAACGAATAATAAGCGTTTGCTTTCCTTTTTTAATTTTTCTAAATTCTTCTTTAGATACCTTAATTTTATGTACTACATTTTTACTCACTCACAACCACTTCCTTACATATAATTATACATTATTATTTTAAATTTATATAGTTTGGAATTTCTAAACTTTCACTAACTTTATTATCATAATTTATATTCCACATATCTTTTATAAACTCATAATTAGTACCTGCATATTTAGTTTTTCTAAATGGTGTTTCTAATAATTTCTGTAAATCTTCTTTCTGTTCTTTATTTAGTTTATCATTTCTATTAAGAGAATGATTAAAATATTCTGCTTCATCAATTTTAATACAAGCATTAAATTTTTTTCCTTTTGTTTCTTCATCAACAAAATGAAAATGTGGATAACTTTCATAATCTCCTACATAAAGATAAATGCTATAACCATTAATACTATCAATTAACCAAGACTCTGTTTCCCAACTATTTAAGTAATCGTGAATATCTTTGATATCCATATCATTTCTTTCTGTATATTCTTTTAAAAAATCATAATGTCTTTTAATGAAATCTTGAACTCTTTTAAATTCTTCTTTAGATATTCCTAGTTGAACGTCATATACAAGTTTAGGGTTCTCTTTATCAATGCTTACAGTTACATAATCTTCAAATCTTTTATTGTGTTGATGGGTGTTTTGCATAAGTAAAGTATATAAATCTCTTTCATCATCATACTCATTAACGTCACAATATAGAAATAAATCAACTGGAAGACTAGGATAATCTCTAGCACTTATCCCATTTACGAAGAAACCGTCAATTACAGTAGGTTTAAATCTATTAATATCCGTATGTTCCATAATAGAGTAGTCAAAACCAACACCGTTTACTGTATCAATCAATATTTGATACTTTTCTTTAATAAAATTTAGTACTTTCTTAAAATCTTTTTCTTTAACATTTAATTTTACTTCTTCTAATAATTTAGGTTTATACTTATCAATACTAATAGGAATTAAATCATCTCCAGTAGTATATTTATTATAGTTATTTTGCATATAAATTATTTCTTGTTTATCATTATATTTTAACCATAATGTAATAGGTAGATTAGTGTTAGGGTAAATCTTACTTCCTTTTTGAACTAATATAATCATTGGTGTAAATTCCATAAACTAATCACTTCCCAAAAATTTTTCCACTTTTTCATTTGTTTTAACTCTTTCATAATTCTTCGCAAAAGTTATTACATTACCAGTTGCACCACAACCAAAACATTTATAAATCTGTTTTTTTTGTGAAACAGATAAAATAGGTTTGCTATCTTTATGAAAGGGACATATACCAAAATAATTTTTACCTCGTTTTTCTAGTGGTATATAATTTCTAATTACATCAACTATATCAATACTTTTTTTATTTCTTCTATTTTATCATTTATCTTTTTCTCACATATTGTTTTTAATTTATTAAATGCAAACTCTAAATCTTCATGCTTATTAAAATATTCTCTAAAATCATAAAAAAAGTGAATAAAAAATCCTATTGAAACACCATATATTCCAAATGAATTTGCTATGAAAAGTCTGTCTATTGATGTTAACTCGATTGAAAGACATATCGCCATTTCCCTAGCCTCACTAACTCTATTAACATTTATCTTATTCTTCTCAAGTTTTTTAATACGCATTTTAAGATATTCGCTAGGTATATTATAATAATTCGCAACTTCTTCTTTAATTATATCTAAAATTTGTTTCTTACATTTTATATCAAGAACTCTTAATTCAGCAGTACACCCTTTTACATAACCTGTTTTTAAACTACTTCCTTGTTTATAAGTTAGAGTATCTTTATTAAATAACAATTTTACTGTTCCAGTAGAACCACCAGTATTCTTAGCAACTATTAATTCAATGTCATTCAAGTCATAATTAATGTTATAGTAATTCTCTCTATACAAGAATATAACTTTATCCATTTTTTGCATTATTCTTCCGTCATTATCAGTTAATTTATCTTCTCGCTCTTTTGTATTAGGTACTTTTATATTAGATAAATGCGTATCTACTATATCGGCTTTTTGCGTTATTTCTACGATTTTTTTTAAATCTGTTAAGATAGGTCTTTTATCTTCTCTTTCCTCTAAATCTCGAGATAATTGTGATAATACTATAACAGGAATATTTAATTTTATTGCCATTTTCTTTAGTTGCTGATATACATAACATATCTCATCTATCCATCTATAACCTTTCTCATATCTTCGCCCATCATACTTATTACCAAACACAAGCTGAATACAGTCTATTATCACTAATGAAAGACTTGATGTCTCTTCACATATTCTTCTCATATCTTCTATTGAAAAACTGCAATCCTCTATAATCTCCACGTTTTTACCTGTCATTATCCATTTTAAAATATTTTTACACTTGTCGAATGTAAAGAATAGTATTTTACTATTAGTCTGCGTAGATAAATTATTTACAATGTTATGAGCTAGTGTACTTTTACCCATAGAAGATCTTCCAGCAATAGTAATTAATTCTCCACCATTTAAACCGCCTATAATATTATCTAAATTTTCATAACCTGTTTTTAAATTCATTTTAATTACTTCCTTTCAATCACTAATTATATAAAATTCACCAACCCAACCATTAATGCTAAGGTTCTACCATTTTCCCATTTCATATGTATTTGTCCCTCATCATTAAAGTATAATTTCAAATACTTAAATTTATTAAAATCTTTCTCAATTATGTATATTTTCATAAACTAACCACTCCCAAAATATTTATCTACTTTTTCATTAAATTCAATTATGCCATAATTATTCACAAAATCTATTACATTGCCACTTGCACCACAACTAAAACATTATAAATTTGTTTTTCTTGTGAAATAGATAAAGTAGATTCGTTACCTTTATGAAAAGGATATATGCCAAATAATTTTTATCTTTTTTTATGAGATATAGTTACCTTGTATAATGTAATCTGTTATTTCTTTTTAATGTTTATACTTTTTTACTTTAACGTAAACACTATCATATTCCTTTTTCTCTAAATAACCAAGTTTTTGCATATCATCATAAGTAGGAATTTTATTTATATCTCCCCCTGATTTATTAATCATATAATTTGTTATATCTTTAAAAAACTTCTCCAAACTTTCCTCTGGTGTTAATTCTCTCATATCAATAATCTCTTTCTAAATATATTTAATTTTTCTTAATTATGGAATAACCACTACTACAATATTTTTTACTGTATTTACTATTTTCATTCTGTAATCTTTATTCAAGGATGACTTATTATTTTTATTTAAATAACTATCCCTATATAAAAATATAGTTCTATCACTATCTTGTAGTAATGAGATACTTTCTGTTAATTTCAAATGAGAAAAATCTTGATTTTCGTAGTTGGTCATATCTCTTGTTAATTGAGATAAGACTAATATAGGAACATTTAAATCTGTTGCTATACTTTTAAAAATTTGTGTAATATATTCACGCTCTTCTAATCTACTACCATTAAAAGATGAAGTATAAATAAGTTGCACATAATCTACTACTATTAAAGATAAATCTGTAGTCGATTCACATTTATTTTTAATTTCCTCAATCGTTGTTCTAGGAGTATCTATAATCTCTATATTATCACTTGTTATTCTCTCGTTTAACAAGTCTTTTGGTGTTTCTAGGTTAAAGTATAGTATCTTATCTTTTGACTGTTTAAACGCATTATTTATTATGTTTAAAGCAAGAGTACTTTTTCCTACACCTGGTCGACTTGCTAAAGTATATAATTTTCCATTTTCTAAACCACCTATAACTTTATCTAATTCTTCATATCCTGTTTTTAACATATAAATCACTTCTTTCTTTAATTACATTCAATATAATTTTCTTTATCTAAAACGAATAAACACTCACTAACTGCTTGACCTCTACCAAATATAAACTCAATTTTAGAGAAAATATCTATAAAAATATCTTCGCAATTATGTTCTTTCATAATTTTTACATATTTATCCCACAAATTTGGATAATTATTCCATTTATTCCTATATATGTAATTTAAGATTTCTAAAGCCATTTCTTTATCAATAGAATGGTCTAAAAGATATTCTAAAATATCTTCACGAGTTGCTATTAAATTATTGATATTTATTTTTTCCTCTTTTACTAAATATTCTTGATTGTTTCTCCATACACTAGTACCATGTCCTACACTTTTTACTTTTATGTAATCACTTATTGTTTTAGGTTTTAATATACTAGCAATATCTTTTTCAAAATCAATATTTAAAACATTTTCTATATCAACTTTATCATAATCAAATAGGTAATATTTTTCCCCAAATCTAACCGAAATATAATCATTAGTAAAATTTCCATAATTTTCAACTGTTTCAAAAATATTATTAATATTTAATCTAAAAGTAATATCTTTTTTTTCTTCATATAAAGTAGGTATAAATAAATAATGATTTTCTTCAAGTTGATTTCTTTCTTCAATCTCACATTTTTCATATGAACCTGCTACTATTCTTAATTTATCATAATAATTTTTTGATATAAAATCAACTAAACTAACAACATCAATACCAATTAAATCAACATTTATAGTTCTGTCTGTAATCAATTCATATGGTAAATTATATTCTAGGGGATTTACCTTACTTAAACCTAAAACATATAGTAATAATGAATTATTAATCATACCTCTAAAATGATAATAAATGTTTTTGTTTTCTTTCTTAAACTTATGTAGAATTTCAATAATGAATAAATAACCTTTCTCATCAAATAAGTTTATTTCATTATGGCATCTTTTTAAAATTGCTTCTTCATTATATTTCTCGTAATATATTTTATCTAATTCATCAATTAAATAATCTTTTGCACTTAAATTTAAATCTTCGTATTTATCCAACATTCCTACTCATACTCCTTATTCTATTTTCTGTATTGCTCTAACCAATAATAATTTATTTTTTAACATTTCTTTCTTTATTTTCTTATCATCTTTTACTAATTCTAGAAGTCCTTCATATACAAAATCTATATCTGTTGTAATATTACCATTTATTCTATATTTTTCTTGTAAACGAATACTTTTAAATAGATTTCCAGTTTCAATAGTATTATTACCAACTACCAAAGCACTTATATTTTCTGTATCATCTCTTATACTAAGGATCATGAATATAGTATCTTCAAATTCATAAATATTCCTATTATCGATAATTACTTCAAAAGTAACATTTTTATCCTTATCTACGACATTTTCTATTTTCGAGATACGAGTATTACTTGGAATATCAGTCTTAATATTTTTATATTTTACTTTACTTTTTATCATTCATAATCACCCACAATAATTATTAAGTTTTTACCCTGACTCAACAACTAACTATTAAGTAAATTTATCATTGTTTTAAAATCTCTAGCAGACTTCTGTATAATAGGTGTGTCATGTTTTTCTGCATTAACTATATCTTGGCATTGGTCTATTACTCTTTGCCATGCATCTATAGGATACTCGGTACATTCACTAGTTCCACCTGAGTTTAAATATTGAATACAATATTTTGCATTTTCAATACTTTTCTGATGTTTCGCACTTTCTTTTTGAGCCTCTTCTACCATACTAATTTTAAGAACTCCTGCGTAATCATTATATACATTTGGAATATTTAAACCAGAATATACGTCATATATACAACCACCTGGTACTGCTTTACACATATAATTCTTTAAAATATCTTGTTTAATTTCTCTTGAAAGAGAGTTTATTAAACCTGTATTTATTCTAGGAGAGATTAAATCATTGCTCCAATAACGAGGTGTAGTTCTATTAAAACCAATAACCTCATTATTTCCATAATAAACAGCATTTCCTTTTATACTAAGAGTAGGTGTAGGTGTTGAAGTAGGTTGATTGTTTTCTGTTTTATTATTTTCTACCTTATTACTGTTTTCTGTTTTATTACTATTATTTTTCTTAGG
>CAJUIY010000043.1:7660-15619 GCA_910586865.1 uncultured Bacilli bacterium | reverse complement strand
TTATATTATAAGTCTTTAATAACCATCTTGTTTTTAATTCATTATTTTGTCCTGCGAACTTTTTGCTTCGAGTTTTAATATGTTTAAATATATGATAGAATATATATTGGTTCTGTCAATTTAGTAAACACACTTGCATAATGACATTAATCATTGTGCGTATTATTTTATGGGGATGATAGATATGAAAAAATATAAGATTTCTTTAAATGATATGGATTCAAATTTTTTTCATTTTACTTGGAAAAGCAATTTAGCTAATATAGAAGAAAAAGGATTGTTACCGAAAAAAGGACACCCTGCAAAATATATAGAAGAAACAGAAAAAGTGTTTTTTATTCAAGGCCTTAATAATTTATTGATTTTATTTGATTGTTGGATAAATGTTTACAAAAAAGTGCCACTATTACCACAATTAAATATAACTTATGGTTTAGGATCAAAAGCAATGCGTTCAAAATATTTTCTTATGTTTTTAGTCGATTTTTATTTTATGATAATTAGAAATAGTAAAAAACATAAAAAATATGCTTATGAGATATTTGATAAGCTACTTAGTGAATGTATCTTATTAAATCTTAATATTGAAGAAAATATAGATTTTAGTTTTTCAGATATTGATCAAATTAAAGCTAGAGGATATAAAAAAAGACATCTTATAGAATTAGGTTATTCAGAAAAATACTCGGATATGAACTCCAATAAAATGGATAATTGGAATCTTCATACTTTAAGTGGTAAGGTAATAAATTCTAATAAATTAAAACTATGTGTCATAAATAATTCCATTAGTATTAGAGATATTCTTGATTATATTTTAGAAAATACAAAAATAAATTTAAAAGATATGTGCCCAAATTTATATGATTATTTAAACTCGTATAAAAGTTGTTGAACACCCTCCCAGCTTATGGATAACCCGAACTTTTCGAATTTTAATTAGTTTAAGCTTTCTTATAACAAAAATCAAAAATTATGTCATACCTATTCTTAAATAAATTACATTAATTTAAAAATATAGTTATACATTAATATTGTCTATGAATATGTAATACTAAAACCTTCATTTTTTATAAGTCCAGTATTTTTTTAATGATTTATTAACTTTTCTTTCAAAAGTTTTGGGTTTTAAAATCAATTCACCTATATTGCTAGCAACCTCTTCAATTGAGTCATATAAAACATTGCCATAATTATATAAAGTTTCCTGATGTTCAATGGATGCATCACATTCTGTAATGATGCCCTTTGGATTAATCGTTACGATAGGTCCAATATTACATAGTCCATTTTCCCTATCAAACTTTTTATTCTTACCGACATATGTTATGAATGGCTTTAATGGTCTTAAAGGAACGGTTAGCTTTTCCTCTAAATTAACTGCATATCCTTCACTAAATAGTTTTTGTTTCGTATTCCTATAGCCATAAAAATATTTACTCTCTTGATATTTTTTTAAATTTTCATAAAATTCTTTTTGAATTCCCAATTTTCTTATTTCATCTAAATGATAATTATCTAAAGAAATAGCAAGTAAAGCATTAATATCATTAGTCCCAATATAATTATTTACTTCATCTAATAATTTTAATAATTCTTCAGAATAAATTGTACCATTAATAGTGATGGTAAATTCATCAATTGGTATATGTTTTTCTATTAAGTAAGAAATTATTTTTTCTATTCTATCTAGAGCAAGAAGTGGTTCTCCTCCATTTATTGAAAGATTACCAACAGCAAAAACCTGATTTAAAGTTGCTTCTATTACCTCATCAGACATGCAATTATTATCTTTAGCCCCCCTTAAACAATGTGTACAATTTAAATTACATTTGTTAGTAACAATCATTGCTAAATTTTGAATATATAATTTGCTCATAGAATCACCTCAAATTTCTGAGTATTATAACACAAAAAATATGCTTTGTAAAATCATTATAGTTAAAGTTTATGCTATAAAAAGATAGACTATATCGTTTTATTTTAGTAGAATAAAACGATATATTTATAGAAATTATAAAATATAATTGTTTTACGGTGCTATTGTTATTCTAAATTATTATAACGATGACAAAAGAGCAAATAAGGTAAGAGAGGAACTTGAAAAAATTGGAACAGTTGGAGATTGTATCAAAGCAGACATTAGTGATGAAAAAGATATTATAAGAATGGTTTCTAGAATAAAAGAAAAATTTGGAAAATTAGATTACTTAGTAAATAATGCAGCCATTGATATTGGAGCTACCTTTGAAGATTTTTCGATAGAAGACTTCAAAAAAGAAATGAATGCTAACTTAATTCATCGATTCTACTTAATCCAACAAGTAGTGGAGTTAATGAAAGGAAGAGAACATCCTAGAATCGTAAATGTTGCTTCTAGATATGAGGAAAGACCCTTAACTGAAGTAGCTCCACTTTGTATATCAGAAGCAGGAACAGTAATGTTAACAAAAGTCGCATCACTAGAGCTAGCAAAATATCATATCAAAGTAAATACCGTTAGCCCAGCTTTAGCGATTACTCCACTAACGGAAGCCATTATGTCAAAAGAAGATTTTAATCTTTATGCAAAGAGAAATCCAAGTGGTAGAGTCTGTGATCCAAAAGATGTAGCAAACACCATATTATTCTTATTATCAGATGATGCAGATTACATTAATGGTGAGAATGTAAATGTAAATGTAAATGGTGGCATACTTTTAATTTAAGGAGACTAGGATGAATAGTAGTACCGATAAAAATGACCTAATAAAGTTAAAAGCAGAGCTTATTTGCGAAGGAATCAAAATAAATAAGACATCAGAAAAGATTTATGATATGGAGCATAAAACAAAAATAAAACGAACTAGCAATATGGGATTACAATTATTACTTTCAGATGACATGATTGTTAGTATTCCTTATCGCAAATATAATACTAGTTCATATTATCTGTATGAAAAAGGAGATAAACTTTTTTTAACAAATGATAATTTAATAGTAGAAGTAAAACCGTTTCCATTTACTAGTCCTCCTTGGTATGACGAAAAACTAAAAAATGGCGAGTATGTTTCTAATTATATTCAAAAAGAGGGAAAAGATGTGCTAATTTGTTCTATCACCGAATCCTGTTGCTACTTTTCTAAAGCCGAACAATGTGCCTTTTGTGCTTTAAATGGAAAAAGAAACACTAATAAGCATGACCGCATCAAATCTATTACAGAAGCACTAATTCTTTCTTTAAAGAAAGATAAGTCTATAAAATCCATTAATTTAACAGGTGGAAACCTTTATACACCAGATAAAGGAGCTCTTCAATATATCAATATCCTAAAAGAAATTAGAACAATATCTAACATCCCTGTTGTAGTAGAAATCTCACCACCTGATGATTTAAAAGTTTTACAAGAACTTAAAGATGCTGGAGCAACAGCTATTGAACTTAATCTTGAAATATGGGATGAAAAGATACGTAAAATGATGATGCCTGGAAAGGCGAAAATAACTCGTAATTACTATATAAAATCATGGAAAAAAGCAGTCTTATTTGAAGAGGAAAATGTTAGCTCTGCTATTATTATTGGTTTAGAAAGTGTTGAATCTTCTTTAGAAGGAATTAAGAAAATGATTGAAGTATGCTGCCTACCATCTATTATTCCTTTTAAACCAACGGAAAAATCCCTTCTAGAAAACTTTAGGAAATATAATGCAGAAAAAGTATTATATGTCACAAAAGAGGCATCTAAAATGTTAAAGACACAACAATTAAGTCCTGTTGGCGGTCCTGGTTGTATTGGTTGCTCTGCTTGTACTCTGGAAAGTGATATGTATCAACTCAATAAATAATAGTATATTCCAAATACCTAATTATTTCTTTAATTAAAAGAATTACTATCTACTTATTATTAAAAGTAAAACAGTAATTCTTTTTCTTTGTTAAAAAATTATTTTTCCATTTATAAAAAACTCAATAAGTACCTCTCACAAAAAAATATTTAACAATATTTCAATAATAAAATAATGATGATAAAAAACAATAATAAAATGATTATAAATTGAGAGATTTCTCTTTTTGTCATATGAAATATTCACCTCTTTTACTACGATTTATTCACATTTTATTTCAATTTTATGATGAAAAACAATTCGATTTTTTTCTATAATTCTAGTATTGTTTTCATTAATTAATAGATAATTCTTATGTTTTTTAAAGTGAAGTTTATGCTCTAATTCTTTTAATGACTTTCGAATTCGATATTCATCATAAAAAGTCTTTATCACACAATATTTACTATTCTTTTCTTTTAGGATATAGCAGATATCTTTTATTGAAATTTCACAATCTCTGTTAATCTTTAAAAATTTATTCTTTTTCATAATATGAATAGCAAATAATATGGTTTCCCTTAAATTTGATTCAAAATCACAGAGCTTTGATAAATAAGTAAATATTCCTAATCTTAAAGAAACAATATTTTCTTTTTCATTATGCACAGAGGATATGATTATTATACTATTCCAATCACAGGCTTGTTCTCTAATTTCTCTACAAATATCATAACCTGAGTGACCATCTAGTTTTAAATCTATTATATAAATCTTTATATCATCATTATAAATAATTTTTCTTAAGTTATCATCATACTCTTTAAATGTTTTTAACGAATAATCTAAATCCTTTTTAATTAGTATCTTATTAATACTATTGTAGATTATTTGATTAAAACTATATTCATCTTCTATTATTATAATTTGCATAAGGCTACTACTTCTCCTTACTATTCGTTTTGTATCATAAATCTACCTATTATGAACATAGTATAGATTATAACATTATTATTTGAAAAAGTATGCAAATTGTCCATATTGTAAACTTTTTTGACCTTTATTTTTAAAGAAGATAAATTCTATATTTATTAGGGACATTAGGGCTTTTCTACCATAATAAATTTACTATTAATATCCTATGCATAGGTATCCATTATTGTTCAAAATAAGAAACTTCAATATAATATAGTGAAAGGAGACCTGATTTTATGTATTATTATGGATATCCAGCATACAATAATTGTTGTTGC
Source organism: uncultured Bacilli bacterium (assembly GCA_910586865.1). Taxonomy (GTDB): domain Bacteria; phylum Bacillota_I; class Bacilli_A; order RF39; family UBA660; genus UMGS995. The sequence goes on along the minus strand of CAJUIY010000043.1, from coordinate 10,562 downwards.
TGTGGAGGAAATGGAAATAGTTATGGTGGTAGTTGGGTATGGGCAATTATTATCGTTATTATTATCATATTCTTCTTATTCCCTGGATTTGGATATAGAGGAAATTAATATTTTTATTTTTCTTTTCCCTTTTAGCACATTTTTATGTGCTTTTTCTTTGTTGTAAATAGGATTAGGATTCGCTATAATATAGGCAAGAAGAATAGTAGATAGAAGGCGTTATTATGTATAATATTTATGATGAATTAAATAAAATAATAGACTATATAGAAAGTCATATCACAGAAGAAATTAACATAAAAAAATTAGCAAAATTAATTGGACAAAATGAAATGGTATTAAAAAACATTTTTACTTGTTTAACAGGCATTAGTATTAGTGAATATATTCGGTTTCGAAGATTAAGCTTGGCAGTAAACGATATTATAAATGGAGAAAGTATTACGGATATTTCTTATAAGTATCTCTATAGTTTCCCTTCTTCCTTTCATCGTGCATTTAAAGATTATCATGGAATATCCCCTAGTAAAGTCAAAAATAATCCAAGTCCATTGAGACTATTTCATAGAATTTCTTTTAAAAATGAAGTAAAAGATTATCAACTAGAATATAAAATATATAAAGATAAAGAGTTTATATTATATGGGCAAAAGTATCCCTTACCTTTAGAGAACATACCAGAATATACCAAAGAGATTTGGAAAAAGATAAAGTCTCAATACCCTATCTTTACCACTTGCAAAAGATATGGATTTTTAAAGAAAGACAATTCTAATACAGGAAGGTATTATTGCCTAATAGAGAAACCTCACTCCTCTTTTGAAAAAATAGTAATACCCAAGCATCATTACTTTTCTTATAAAATAAAAAACAATTCTTCAAAAGAAATTTCCAATAATATAAAAAAGGGTGTAGTAGAATATATCACTTCTTTAAATTACCATAAGTTAGACAGTCCTAATATCGAAGTTTATCACACTGATTTTATTGAAATTATGATACCTATTTGTTAATATTTTTTAGTGTTAAAATGTTAATTTTTTTTCTTTTCTTTTTGAAATAATAGATTTGTGATGTTTATGATTAAAGAAATAATAACAATTAGGAAGAATTATTACGATTTAGTAAAGAAAAATAAAGGGTTACTATACCCCTATTATATTGGGTATTTCTTAAAAGTAATCATGGAATTAATCCTTCCAATCTGTGCTTCTAAATTGATAGATAGTATTACAGCTTCTTTATGGAATACAACATTCCTATTAATTATTACTCTTTTACTATTCCATATAGTCAGTAATGTTTTAACTTATCTTAATATGCACTCTTACTCTACTTTCTTTCAGAAAAACTATATTTATCTTCACCATAAAATCATTCATAAAGTATATCATTTTCATAAGAAACAAAAACAATCGCTTTCTAGTGGAAAAATAATGAATAGTCTAAACTATGATTTGATTCAAATAGGTGAAATAGCAGATGATTTGTTATCTATTCTGTTAAATACTTTAAAGTGTCTAATTATGATGATATATTTTTTACAAATTGATATCTTACTTTTTCTTTTTGGAGTTTATTTTATCTACTTTAAATATTCTACCCTCCTAAATGAACTTTCGATAAAACATTTGAAAGAACAAAAAGAAGCAAATGATTCTTTAACAAAATATTTAAACCAAACTTTAATAGGGTTAACAGATATACAAACGTTAAATATCTATTCTAGCCTAGATCAAAAGTATTTAGAGATGTATCAAGTTTGGGAAAATGCTTACAGTAATAAAAGAAAGTATCAAATTATCAGGAAAACTATCTTAAAAATAATGTTAATTCTAGCTAAAATTATCATCTATTTTATTTGTGTATTCTATATGATAAGAGGAACTTTAAGCTTAGAGTCTATGTTATTAATTTTATCTTATTTTGAATCTTTATTTACTTCCTCAGAAAATATGATATCTTCTTTAGAAGCTATTCATGAGAAGAAGATATCTCTTAATAGAATATTGGATTTATTAAAGTATGATAATTGTAGTAGTAATACTATTACAGGATTAAAAGAGATTAAAGGTGAATTAACATTGAAAGACATTTGTTTTCGTTATCTTGAAAGACCTATTCTTAAAAATATCGACTTGATAATAAAGCCAAATCAGATTACTGCTATTACAGGGAAAAATGGTTCTGGTAAATCCACCTTAGTTAATCTAATCGTAAAACAATATATGCCAGATTCTGGTGAGATTCTCTTAGACAAGAAAAACATTCAAAATATAAATACATCTTCTTACTTAAATCATGTGTCTGTTTTAACACAAAATACTTTTTTATTTAATCTTAGTATTCGAGAGAATTTAAACTTAATAAATCGTAATAAAAAAGAGCAAGAAGAAATCTGTAAATTATTAGGAATCAATCAATGTATCAAAAAATTACCAAATGGAATGGATACTATAATAGAAGAGAGCAATACCAATCTCTCTGGTGGAGAAAAAAGACTTCTATCTCTTGCTAGAACATTACTTAAAAAAGCAAAAATCATCATACTTGATGAAGTAGATTCCTCTTTAGATCGTAAAACCACGATTCATATCAAAAATATTTTATTAAAATTAAAAGAAGATCATACCATCATTATTATAACTCATAAGAAAGAGATGATAAAAATTGCTGATCAAATCATTCATTTAGATAATGGAAAATGTAAGAAAAGAAAAAAGAAATAGATTTATTATGATAAGATATTAATTATTTAGACTAAATAGGTATCTTTAATACTTGTCCAATATTTAAAATATTACTAGTCAGATTATTTAATCTTTTAATGGCATCTACTGTTGTATGATATCTACTGGCAATTTGATATAATGTATCTCCTCTTTTTACCGTATAACTAATA
>CAJUIY010000043.1:0-7560 GCA_910586865.1 uncultured Bacilli bacterium | reverse complement strand
TACTGGCAATTTGATATAATGTATCTCCTCTTTTTACCGTATAACTAATAGAATTATTACCTTCGCTACTTGTCGTTGTTGGTATCTTTAATACTTGTCCAATCGTTAAAACATTACTGGTTAAGTTATTTAAACTTTTAATCGCATCTACTGTTGTGTTATATCTACTGGCAATTTGATATAATGTATCTCCTCTTTTTACCGTATAACTAATAGAATTGTTACCTCCACTACTTGTCGTTGTTGGTATCTTTAACACTTGCCCAATATTTAAAACATTATTTGTTAAATTATTTAATCTTTTAATCGCATCTACTGTTGTATGATATCTACTAGCAATTTGATATAACGTATCTCCTTTTTTTACCGTATAACTAATAGAATTGTTACCTCCACTACTTGTCGTTGTTGGTATCTTTAACACTTGCCCAATATTTAAAACATTATTTGTTAAATTATTTAATCTTTTAATCGCATCTACTGTTGTATGATATCTACTAGCAATTTGATATAACGTATCTCCTTTTTTTACCGTATAACTAATATAATTTACTTCTATTTTATCGCCACTAATCGCACAATCTCTTATATTTCCATATAGTAATTCAATTCGATTCCATGTTTGATCATTTACAATACCAGACGTTGTCAAATCATTTGTAAATTGAAATCTTTTTACAGCACTTTCCGTTTCTAAATCAAAAATAGAATTAATTCTTCCTGTATAATATAAAAGATCCTGTAGCTTTATTTGTAAATCTCTTACTTCCTCTCCACTAGAACCATAACTTAATGTTGGAAAATTACTATAAGCTGCGATTCCACTATCTGTAAGTTCAAATAATAAATTCCAAGTAGCCTCGTCCACCTCTCCTGTTACTTGTAAATTATACTGTTCTTGAAAAGCTCTCACACCCTCCTCTGTTGCAAGTCCATAGATTCCATTTACTAACGCATGGTAAAAACCTAATATTTTTAATTTTTCTTGAACCATTTTGACACGATTCCCAGTACTATTTAATTTTAAAATTTCATAAGTCATTGTATCACCTCGTTAAATTATATTCATTTATTTCAAAGATATTATATATAATATAGTGAGGTGAAATATGGCAAAAGGATATTTAATCGTAAATGTTTATAGTGATAGTATTGCCAATCCAGTTAGTGGGGCTACTGTTACCATATCAAAAAATAATCAAAATATCATAACAACCAAAACAAATGAAGAAGGAAAAACAGAGTTAATTACATTAGATACCGTAGATAAAAATTATTCCGAGCAGGAACAATACCAAGTAAAGCCTTATGAAACTTATGATGTTATCGTAAAAGCATTAGGTCTTACCGAAACGAAAATAGAGGGTGTTCAAATCTTTGATGGAATTCAATCTATTCAAAATGTTTATATGACTTCTATTGATGAAAATCAGGGAGAAAGTGTGTCCGAAATATCTCCAAATACTCTATGGGGTGATTATCCTCCAAATATTCAAGAAGAGGAAATGATAGAAGAAGAAGGAATTTCTCCTTTTGTTCTTCAAAGAGTTATTATACCTGAAACCATTGTTGTACATGATGGTGTGCCAACCAATGCAACGGCACCCAACTACAATGTACCATTTATTGACTATATAAAAAATGTAGCTAGTAGTGAGATTTATAGTACTTGGCCGAAAGAGACCATAAAAGCAAATGTACTTGCCATTATCTCTTTTACACTAAATAGAATTTTTACCGAATGGTATCAAAGTAAAGGGTTTGACTTTACGATTACTGCAACTACTAGTTATGATCAAAAATATACAAAAAATGGTACTATATTTGAACCAATTTCTACTATCGTAGATGAAATATTTACAAACTATATTAGAAGTGGTATTCGACTAGAACCATTACTTGCTCATTATAAAAGTAGTACAACAGAAGCAGGCTATTTAAGTCAATGGGGTTCAAAAGAACTTGGTGATAAAGGTTATCAAGCTTTAGAAATATTAAGATATTACTATGGTAATTCCATTAATATTTATGAAGCAATTCCAGAAGGAGAATATCCTTACTCTTTTACAACGACATTAAAAGAAGGAGATTGCAGTCGTGATGTCTATGTTCTACAAAATGTATTAAATTATATAAGAGGAAGCTATCCTGGAATTCCTATTATTGAAAATCCATCTGGTTTCTTCGATGAACAAACAAAAAGGGCCGTATTAAAATTCCAAAGTGTTTTCTTTTTATCACAAACAGGAATGGTAAATCAACAAACTTGGTATCGACTATCTTACATCTTCTCTGCTGTTAGTAAAATGACGAATAGTATTTACAGCTAATAGAAAGAGGAACACCTCTTTTTTCGTAGATTTAATAATGTGTTCGTAATTCATATATAACAACTTTTTCTTTTTTCATTCCAACCTCTTTATCAAAAAGAGAAAATTCTACAATCAAATCCTGCAAATCGTGTTCTATTATATAAGAATAAATGACATTGAAGTGAGGAATTTTATTTAATACTTTATCATCAAATATTGTTGTTTTGATATTGAAAGAAGGATTTTTTAATGCATCTCTTACAGATGCTTCCCTATCTACTGATAAAGTTGCATATACTTCATCATCACTCAAAAACTGTATCTCTCCAACTAATACCTGATTTTCAATATAGTTAGCGGAACTCACATTAATGGTAAACAAATTATAATCTTTTATTTCCTCTAATACTTTATCCATATCCACTTTTAATTTAAAAATGCCACTAGCCTTTTCCTTATCCCGAATCGCATAATATTTAACAGGATACTTTTTTAGAAATTGCAGAATCTTATCCTCTTCCCCTTTTTTAAATATTCCTTCTGGAAATCTATTTAACTCAAGTTCTTCCATTTTACGAATACTTTCCAATTTATTTTTAATTACCATTATTCTTTCTCTCCCAACAAAAATGTATTTTTCATTTATAGATGATTTCATTATATCAAATAAACAGATTCCTCACAATTTTATAGATATTAATAAAAGATAGCAAATCAATAGAAAAACTGTTATAATCAATTTAACGCAGAATACTTTAGGATAGTGTGAAAAGTTTTATGGAAAATTGATTACACTAGAACAAAAAGATATTAAGATGAAAATCTTGATATAAATATCTATTAAAAATAGAAAAAAGATTTTTGAAAATAGAATTAATAAAAACGAAAGCAAGATAAAAATGAGCTAAGATGTGACTTAAGAAAATTTCTTAACCATAAATATCAATGTATTTATAACCTAAATTAATAAGCTCAATCCATTTGTTAGGCATATTAGAAACGTGTTTTAATTCATCAAGTTCGACAGGAGTTTTCCAATCTAGAGATGAATTAGGTCTAAGAAAGTTAAAATAAGTAGAAAATAAGACCATATAACTATTGGCATTATCAAGAGAAGTGAAACCGCCTTTAGGACGATAATAGTATTTTAAAGTTCTATTATGACGTTCAATGATTTGCTTTTGACTGCGATATTCTTTGGAGATATCATTTTGATTTGTAAGACCAATAACCTGGTATAGCTTAAAAGGTAAACCATGTTCAGTCCAATACTGAACAGCTACATTGTAAATAGGATTACCATCAGAAATAACTTTTAAAGAATCGGGAAGTCTCCTATATTTAGAAAGTGTAGAATAAGCGGCCTTTATAGAAGAGAGAGAATCTCTTTTTTGAAAGACTCGATAAGAAGTAACTATTTTCTTAATAGAATCAAAGTAGAAGAAAATATAGTTAGTTTTACCTAAAATCTTAATATAGGTTTCATCAGCTGCGATGGTATCAGATAAATCATAAGGATAGAACTCGAGTAAAGGATGGACAATAGAAGAGACAGCTTTGAAGTAATTTTCAACGGTTTTATAAGAAAGAAAGACCTCATGGACATCTCTTAAAATAGAAGAAGTTTGTCCATAACTTAACCCATAATTAACATGATAGGTAAGACATAAACCAATGATATACTGGGATGAGTAAGCACGTGAAATGTCAATAGGAGATTTGATAAATTCTCTATAATCTTTGGTGATAGTAGGAAAATCAATATTGAATTTTCTATAAATATATCTTAACTTAATTTTTTCAGGATGTTGCTTATATAGATGAGAGTCATGAACATTAAGAGAAGATTTATTCTTAAGATAATAAGGGCAGTTATTATTCTGACATCGAAAAACATCAAAGTCATTACGTTGATGAATTAAATTCAATTGATAATTACAGTGAGGACATTTAAAAATAACATCTTTGTTTTTGTTAGGATTAGTAGAAAAGATAAGAGAACAAACTTTGCATTCAAATTGGGTAAGTTTGCCAGTATTATCATAAAGATAATCTTTAGGAGCATTACAACAAGGACAATGAACATCGATAGTAATCGATTTACCATTACGACGTTTGATAGGTTTAATATTATGATCTTTAATAAGTTGTTTATAATCTTTATGTTCTAAGGTAACAAAAGGTTCGATAATTGGTTGGGAATCAACCTTAAAAAGACGATAACGTTCATCTGGTGGTTTCTCATTTAGATGATGAATATCGTCAACTTTAATAAATTTGGAAAGAAAAATGATAATTTTCCAAAGAAATTTGTTAATTCTATTTAAAAAATTAATAATAACTGATATAATTTTTGACATGGCATATACCTCATTTCTATATTGTTAGTGTTTAAAAATAATTATAGATGTATATGTCAATTTTTAATAGATATAAAATGAAATTCTATATTAAAAAACTAAAAAAATAGAGGTAGGAAGGAATAATGTAGGAAATCGTTGATATATAAAGAAAAGATAAGTGGTAGTGTCATAAACATTGCACACTACCTACTTTAGTAGGAGGTTTCCATATGAAAGAAGCAGTAAAAAGAGGAATTATCGCAGGAGTTGGTGTTATTTTACAACTAATCTTAACTTTATTTTTATATATGTTTTTAATGGATAAATTATGGATTATTAATATTTTATTTGGCTTTTTTAAAATTGCTATTGTAGTGGGATTAATTAAAAATAGTAAAAACTACTCTTCCACTCTTCCTTGGATTATTATTCTATTATTTTTTCCTGTAATTGGAACTCTAATGTATATTATTATTGCACAGAATAAGTATACTAGTAAAATATTAAAAGACATTATTGCTAGTGAAAAAGAAAGCAAAAAATACTATGTTCAAGAAGAAAATATTAAGGAAGAAATCAAAGCAAATAGTAGATTACGATATATTAATAATTATGCAGGATTTCCTATTACAAAAAATAATGATGTTTCTTATTATCCTTTAGGAGAACTTGCTTTTGATGCCATGCTAAAAGAACTAGAGAAAGCAAAAGAATTTATTTTTCTCGAATATTTTATTATTAATCATGGATTGATGTGGGATTCTATTCTAAAAATATTAGAAAAAAAAGCTAGAGATGGACTTGACGTTCGAGTAATTTATGATGATGCTGGATGTATCGCAACCCTAGAAAAAAATTATAAGGTAGAACTTGAGAAAAAAGGAATTAAATGTATTGTCTTTAACAAATTAAATCCTATCTCAGGTGTCATCATGAATCATCGTGATCATCGAAAAATTTTAGTAATTGATGGAAAAGTGGCCTTTTCTGGGGGAATCAACTTATCGGATGAATATATTAATATTGGAAGTCGCTATGGTCATTGGAAAGATAATGGTATAAAGGTAGAAGGGGAAGCAGTATGGAATTATACCGTTATGTTTTTAACGATGTGGAATGCCTTTCGAAAAGAAGATAATGATTTTAATAAATATAAATATCATTTTAAAAAGAAGAAAGAGAACGGCTTTATCGTTCCCTATTCCGAAACACCACTGGATAATGAACTAACAGGAGAGGATATTTATTTAAACATTATAAATCAGGCTCATGATTATGTCTATATTTTTACTCCTTATTTAATTATTGATACAGATTTGATAAACTCTCTTATACTTGCAGCAAAAAGAGGTGTCGATGTACGAATTGTTATTCCAGGAATTCCAGATAAAAAAATCGTTTATACTTTATCAGAGTCCTATTTAGAATTACTGGTAAAGGGTGGTGTTAAAATTTATAAATATACAAAAGGATTCGTTCATTCAAAAGTATTTGTAGCAGATGATAATATCGCAACAGTTGGTACTATTAATTTGGATTATCGAAGCTTATATTTACATTTTGAATGTGGACTATACTTAGAAAAAGTCGATTGTATCAAAGAAATCAAGAAAGATTTGGATGAAACAATTTACCAAAGTCATCAAGTTACAGAAAAAGAAGCAACTCCTAAATTTATTAAATCGGTCTGGCAAACGATTTTAAGACTATTCGCTCCCTTAATGTAATAGTGAATTTTATATAAATGAAAAAGAGACAACAAATCTCTTTTTTCAGTTTATTATCTAATAAAAATACTTTATTATTTTGAAAAATTCTAACCTTCCTTTTTCTTTGGATTAATATTAAAATAGATAATTCCAACTCCACATAATAGTACAAACAACCCTACTATATATATTATTTTCGGAATAGAACTAGCAGAGTCTTCCACATGTGTTGCATTAAATTTGATTGTTGACTGAATCTGTTCTGGTTCAGCAGTAACCAAAACATACGTACTCTTTGGAAGAGAATTGGGCTGTTTTAAATTTTCTGGTGGTACTTGATATCTATGTCCTTTATAGTCACCGATTTTTGCACTAGCTGTAATATTAAAATCATAAGTAAAATTTTCAACATTTTCTACAGGAATCTTTAAGTAGAATTTTGTACTACTAGAAACATTTGATAAATTTGTAATCTCGGCATTTGACTCACTATAAACTTTCGTTCCACTTGGTGCATTTGATAAATCTAGTGCAAAGGAAGAAATTGAACCACTAGTTGATGGGGAAATTAACGCCGTTTTCACTTTTTTCGTACTTTCTTCTATCGAGTAATTTCCATCATATGTAAGTGTTAAAGTGGAAGAAGAATTTACTTTTTTTGCTTCTGCAACAAGGCCATCAGCTAGATTCCATAGAGTTATCGCACGATTGCTATAAACCAACTTATAACGAGTATTATTAACATCATTAACAAAATCCTGTACTGTATTATACCCTGCTTCATAGAGTTCATTGCTATTCATAGATACTTTAGAAAAATTATTAATATCTTGATATTTCCATATCGCTACCTGCGTAAACCAAGAAAGTTCTATATTCCTTTTATAGGTTTTTCTTTCTTCAATATTATTTTTCTTTAAATAATCTTGAGCATGAGCAATAATATAAGAGATCCCATAATCTACTGTTCCTTTTGTTTTAGTAAGTTTGTATCTTATAGAACCTTTCACCTCAGAATAGGGAGATCCCATTGTATCAATTAGAAAGAGTTTATCACCTGATTCCCAGTTACAATCTGTTAAGGTACAACCAGCAGGACGGTTTGCCTCTGTATGTAGATCATAAATCATTCCATAAACAATAGACTTCTTGCGTAACTATATTATAAGCATAAATTATAAAAATTGCAAATTAGTA
>CAJUIY010000042.1 GCA_910586865.1 uncultured Bacilli bacterium | reverse complement strand
AAGAATTTACGCACTGAAAGTACGTGGGCATGGCCAGTTACCAATTTGCTATATTTAATACTGCTTGATTTATCACTTCTTTTTGACTCTTAATATCACTTTTTACTTTTGTTTTGATATCTATGATAATCGTTCTATTATAAAGACTATCCGAAACTAAAATTTCATTTTTCGCAGAGACTGTTATGATATTATTTTCAAGTGTGATATCAAACATATTGGTTACATCTAAGTCTCCATCACTTCTAATGGTAATATTATCAACATTAGTTTCCAATACTTCATCTAGTTTATCTGTAATCTTCCAAGTCTTATAATAATGCTTCGTCGCTTGGTTTGGTACATATTGCTCAATCGTATAATTTATTTCCTCCCCAGGTTTTACCAATTGTTTATCAACAAATTTCATTGGTCCAGGATCCCCAATTCTTAAAAAACCAGTAGATGAAAAAGAAGTATAATACCCTGCCCAACCAAGTTGAAAAGAACCATCATTTAGTACTGTTATCATTCCTGCTTTATAACACCATTCACAATCGTTATGATAGCAACTCCCTTCTTCTACTACACTTGGCTTAATAAAACAATTCACATCACCATAAAGTCCACTCGATCGACAGGTCCATTTATTATTTCCTTTGAAAAGTGTATATCTATCATGAAGTTTATCTGACAATAAATCTAAATGTTCCACACCATATGGTGTATAATAAAACTGATTGGTAGTATGATAATTATCAAAAGCAATTTGTTCTTGTGAGTCAATATCATCCTACGTCAAAACAGATTTTAGTTCGCTAAGTTCCTCTCCTGTTTGATGATCAAAAAATTCAATTCGAAAGATACCAGTAGTTCCTGCGCTTCGACAATTCGTATCCACCCTGATAGCTAACTCACCAGGATAAAAATAAATAGGAATCACATCTTCATCTTCAAAATCAGCAAAACCAGATGCGGTACATTTTGTAGAAGGATTGGTATCAATTACATCATCTAAAGTAATTTTCATATCTACTATATGATGTCTCCATATTCCAACATTTTGATAAATTGCCCAATAATTAGAATAGCCTTCTGTTCGGTAAACAGTAATTTGAGACCCATTTCCTTTTTTTAAATAGCTATCTGAAGTTTGAATTTTAGTAACACCTTTAATAAACTTAGGGGTGAAAGCATAATCACTAGGAATAATATAATTATCATTATCAGTGATAGAATTGATTTTAGCAAAAGTACGAAGAGGATATAATAGAATAAAACAAAGAGATAAAACAAATAGAGCATTTGAAGTTTTTCTCATCTTATCACATCTTAATATAGGATGCCTATCATTATTCTCTATCAAGTTCATCCCCCTTTCCTGACATTTTTTCTCCATCATTCTCTTTTTTCCAATCTTGTTTTACTAAGCTCTATGACTGGTCGAATTCCAACCATAGTCTCCTTTTTCGGACCATATACTACATGCCCATTCATATAGATTCTAAAGGCATTTGTGGCATCTAATGCATTACTTAACCAATAAGCGCTTTCTAATTTTCCATTTACTGTACATCCTTTATTTATACAACCTTTTAAATAATTGTATGCCCATACAGGACAACCATCTCCCATTTGGCAACCCACATGTCCGATTTCTTGTGCGGTAACTAATCTTGCTTTTGCTATTACTGGTGTATTCCAAGTGTATAGATTCGTATTACATCTCACGGGATTTCCATTTACGCATCCTGTAAAAGCACTACCAAAGTATTCTGTCGTCCCATAAGCAATACTTTGATTTTCTACGTATCCCCAACTATTAGTAAGATTTTTTATATTTTCTATAGCTGTTATTGGTCCTTCTGATATATCCACTCCATCACCACTCCAAGAAAAACGAATGGGAGATTCTCTTTGTTGTAACGTTAATTTATCTCCGTCATCATGTAAGACATGAAAATAATAGATATGATCATTTAAAGAATCTACACGATGATTATCATACGTACTTTTTACAGCATATTTGAATATCGTTCCTGCATTACATCCACTATCTCCTTGATAACAGGTTGTCTTTTCACAAGTTTCTTCTTCTCCTGTTACACAATAGTTTGCTTCACCTGTTGTTTGATTATAAGTATAGGCAGTTTCAAAGATTGGTCCTACTACTGGATAAAAAGTAGAGTCTTCTGTTAAGGTAAATTCATAACTACCTTCTGTTTTACTATATCCTACACTAGTATACCCAACATTCGCTGTCACTTCTGGTGCTGTTACTGTACAACTGGTAGCTCTTTCATCTCCATTATAAGTTGGATTAATAGAACAGGTATTACTAGACTCTCCTATACTAGTAACATTTGTTCCTGCTCTAAAACTAGCGGTATAACTAATCTCCTCATCATTTGCTGTTTGTGCATAGTATACTCCATCACTAGATATTTGTTTTGTTTCATTTCCATTCCAACTACTACTATGTTCTGAAGCACTAGTAGAATATCCGATTACTCTTGGCGTATAATCCGATGCTTTGATACTTGGTGAAGTAATAGAACAAGTCTTTGCTTGCGGTGCTCCATTGTAAGTGGCATCAATCGTACAATTTTTAGATATCGTATCCTCGGTCTTTCCACCTAATGATTTGGCACCATTCCGATGGAAAATCACACTATACTCTTTCTCTTCACTTTTAGTAATCGCATAATACGTTTTATTTTTGTTGATGGTAATCGTTCTTGTTTCTGGAGATAATTGGGCTAAAATCGCATCCTTATCTTCATTATATCCCACAACAATTGGAGTTTTGGTTGATGCTACTATCACTGGTACATCCACTTGACACTCGCCTAGTGGTTCTCCTGCACTATTGGTATCAATTTCACAAGAAGTCGTAATATCACTTGCTTTTCCATTTAAAGAGGAGGCCCCATTCAATTTAAAGGTTGCCGTTATTGTAGTTTTATCTTTCTTTAATATTGGATAGAAAATAGTTGGTCCACTGATTTCTACTTCGCTTCCTGGTGTTAATCCTTCACTTGCTGTACTATCTGTACTCCAGCCTATTACTGTATATCCATCTTTTGTATGAATCTCTGGTAACGTTACCTTACAAGTCTCTTTTGGTTGCTCTTCATTATAGGTATCTTCTGCTTTACAACTAGATTCTTTCTCTCCAATACTTTCTACTCCTTCTCCTTCTTCTATGAAATTAACTTGATGAGTTGCTCCTATTTTCTTAACAATTGGATATAATATCTTTTTATCTAAAGATACATCCGCATTTTCTTTTTCTCCTTCATGAGAATCTTTTTCGGTACTCCATCCTACAAATTCATATCCTTCTACTACTTCTACACTTGGTACTTTTACTTGACAAGTGGTTTGTTTATTCTCTGTTAAGTCGCAAGAAGTCTCTCTTTCGCTTCCAACACTCACTAACTTATCACTTGTCTCATCATAAGTGACATTAACTGGGATAGTGATATGTACCGTAATCTCTTCTTTTCCTCCATATTGATCTGTCTTCGTAATCACTGCATATCCTGGTCCGATTGGTTCTAGATTCCCTTCTTGGTCTACTTTTACCACTTCCCAATCGCTACTTGACCATTTATATTTTGTAGGATCTTCTCCTTCTTCTAATGGTATTTTTGGATTTGGATCATTGGAATCGATTTCTACTTCACTCTTTTCTACTGGTATATTTTCTTGTTCTGTCTCTACTCGAATTTTTGCATAAAAAATGGTATCCATATTTTCAGAAGTAGCCTCTATATCCATCCATACCTTTAAAACATAAGTATAGGTAGTATGCCCATGAATGGTTCCCGTATCCAATATTCTATTTGGATTAGAACCTATCTCCGGAAGTAGTCCACTACTAAGTTCTACCCCATCTCTTTCCAGACTATATTTCACTGCAGAATCCTGCATTCTTTTTTCTCCTGCATTTAAATCCAAATCATCTAGATAAACGGTATACTTACTATTTGCATTCCCTTGGTTCCTTAACTGAAATTGATAACCATCTTGTTCTTTTCCCTTTTTATCAGAAATGGGAACTGCATTTTCTATGTTGATTCCATTGGATGATTCATCATCTAATACTAAATCTAATTTCCCAGCATGAATCACTTGGTTTGATTCACTTGTTACGGATACTTTCAACCAAGCATAAGTTCCACCTAATAAAAAAACTATTAATAATAAAGTACTTAAGACCATCAATGCTTCTCTTTTGGCTTTCATACATAAACACTCCAAACTTACTATTCTTATCTATTCAAATTATACTCCCCCCCCTCCCCCCACTGATTTTGTCAACTTATAATCTCTTCCTTACATGGTGGTTAATTATTTATTTAACTTCCCGTTTTTTTCTTAGCGGGAGATTAACTTTGGAAACCTTATGGGAGTAACAATTAAAGTAATAAGTCAAGGGCGAATAAAATGAATTCATCTTGACCCTTGACTTATTTTTTCCATATTTATAATATTTCTAACAAATAAAGTTCTTCTTTCTTTTTTTATGAGATTATGATAAAATAAAAAAATTAAAAAGAGGTGTTTTTATGACAATAACAAGAGAAATAGATGATAATCTTAAACAATTAAGTAAAGTAGAGAAATCTCTTTACCATCTATATCAAAAACTAGAAAGTACTGACAATAAAAATCCCTATCTTGAATATTTAAAAGTTGCTGTAGAAGTAGAAGATAAAATCCTAAATTCGATTCCTTTTACCCAAGAAAATAGTAAACAGCTTTCTAGAGAGTTGCTTGAGTTCATCGGTGAAGAAGAAACTAGTGGCATAGAAGAGAGAATCAATAATTATCTTGAAAGAAAATTTTTTTCAAAACCCTTTAAATCAGAGTATGAGGATGTCAATAATCTTCTCATCTCCAATTCTGCTCGTTGTGATTATATTGTCAATTCATTATTTTTATTAGGAGAAGAAATCCAGAAGTGTGAAAATGTCGCAACTAGAAAGATATTCGAGACTCCCTTTTATGAATTATGCTTTGAAAATAAAATATATGAACATGCACTGATAAAGCCTTTCAAGGAACCTGCATTTCATAATCAAAAAAGATGCATGGCCTTTGGTCATGAAAAGAAAAAGGTAGATAATATTTATCAAGAACTTTCTCATCGTCTCATTAGTCTTTCACTAGAGCATCTATTCCAATATCCAGATATCATTTTAGAGGGAAATAGTGAAGCAAAAACTGCTCAAAGAGTAAGTCTTATTTCCCTAAAAAGTGCTGCTTATCTTTTGCCTTCCGAAGAAATATATGCTACTTATCAAACACAGTATCATATCCTTACAAATGAGAGTCCTTATCTTCAAGAATATTTTCCCACTACCACACAAAATCTCTTAACTACTTTAAAGTGTTCTTATGAAGAAATGAAAATCTATGAAAAAAAGAAATAAAAAAAGGAAAGCTTACTAAACTCTCCTATTTTGAAATAATATCACAAAGCATATCGGTTACCTCTGATGGATTTTCGACATCTAATCCTTCAATTAGTCTTGCTTGGGCATATAAAATCTTACTATATTTTGAAAGCATCTCTTTATCTTCTTTATATAACTTTTCTAACTTTTTCGCAATTGGATGAGACTCATTGATTTCTAATATCTTTTCAGAAGTTACTTTTTCATCCGTAGGCATTTGTTTCATTACCTTTTCCATTTCTACCGAAATATTTCCTTTGGTAGAAATACAAACAGGATGATTCTTTAATTTAGAAGTAAAACGTACTTCTTTGATTTCATTATCTAAAGCACTCACCATTTCTTTGAAGAGAGCCTCACTCTTTTTGTTTTTCTCTTCTATTTTTTTCTTGTCTTCTTCACTATCTAAGTTAAAATCATCACTAGAAATGTTGACAAATTTTTTCGAATCATATTCCATTAATATTTGAAGAGCAAATTCATCCACGTACTCTGTTAAATATAGAATTTCATAATCTTTTTCCTTTACTGCCTCTACTTGTGGAAGCGTATTGATTTTTGAAATAGAGTCTCCACAAACATAATAAATATCTTTTTGGTCTTTTTTCATACGAGATACGTATTCTTTTAACGTAGTTAATTTCTCATCTTTCGAAGAATAAAACATAATCAAATCTTTTAAGGTATCTTTATGCATACCAAAATCATTATACACTCCAAATTTTAACTGCATCCCAAAGTTCTTAAAGAATTTTTCATATTTTTCTCTATCATTTTCTAACATGCTTTCTAATTCTTTTTTGATTTTACTTTCGATACTTTTGGCAATCAAGGTTACTTGATGATCTTCTTGTAATACTTCCCGAGAGATATTTAAAGAAATATCCTCACTATCGACTAATCCTTTTACAAAACTAAAATAGTCTGGTAACAGTTTATCGCATCTTTCCATAATTAGAACTCCATTGGAATACAAAGATAAGCCTTTTTCATATTCTTTGGTGTAGTAATCATAAGGAGTATGACTAGGTATAAAGAGTAATGCTTTATAACTACACATTCCTTCTACACTAGAAGTAATGACACATTCTGGATTTTCATAATCATGATATGTATCCGTATAGAAATGATGATAGTCTTCCTCTTTTACCTCGTTCTTTGGCTTTTTCCAAATAGGAATCATACTATTTAAGGTTTCTTCTTCTATGACCTCTTCATATTCATCTACACTACCCTCTTTTAATTTTGAGTTTTTTATCATCATGGTAATTGGATATGTAATATAGTTCGAATACTTTCTAACAATGGTTGTTAGTCGATATTGTTCTAGATATTCACTATAGTTTTCTTCTTCAGTATCTTCTTTTAAAACCAAAGTAATTTTAGTTCCTACTTCCTCATATTTGCCCTCTTCTAAAGTATAGCCATCGGAACCATCGCTTTCCCAAAGATAGGCCTTTTCTTCTCCATATTTCTTTGATAAAACGGATACCTTATCAGCCACCATAAAAGCAGAATAAAAACCAACACCAAATTGTCCAATCACATCAATATCTTTTTTCTTTTCCTGTTCCAAACGAAATAATTCCGTTCCTGATTGAGCAATCGTACCTAGATTTTCTTCTAGTTCCTCTTTCGTCATACCAATACCATTATCGGTAATCGTAATTGTTCTTTCCTCCTTATTAAATTCTAGATGAATTTTAAAGTCTTTCTTATCTAATTTTACCTTTCGATCCGTTAGTGATAAATAATATAGTTTATCAATCGCATCACTGGCATTGGAAATTAACTCTCTTAAAAAGATTTCCTTATTCGTATAAATCGAATGAATCATAAGATCTAATAATTTCTTTGATTCTGCTTTGAATTGTTTTTTCCTCATAAAATCCTCCTTATAAACTTACTTCAACAAGTAAATAGTAACACCTCTTTTAGCAATTGTCAATAGAGTTTGCTAAAATATATGGTCTAGATTAAAATCAGGAATAAAAGAATCTTTTTGAGTTTCTCCTTCTTGAATAAAAGCATTTTTTATTCCTAAGTTTACTGCATAATTAACTAGTTCATTATAAACACTTTTATTCACCTTTTCATTTAATTCTTTATAAGGATACTTCTCGATAGGAGTATATTGATTCATGATACTAATATAAATATCATCTTGATACTTTTGATATAAATAGGATAAGATTTTCTTACTATCTTCTAACAGATTCGGAAGAAGTAAAATTCGAACAACCACTCCTTTTTTTAACAGGTTGTTTTTTATCACACATTTCCCTGTTTGTTTTACCATTTCATCAATCGTAGAAGAAGCTACCTCAAAATAATGCGAAACATGAGAATACTTCTCTCCGTACTTGTTATCATAGTATTTGAAATCGGCTAGGTAAATATCTATGAAACCCTCCATACTTTTGATAGTGGATACATTTTCATAACTACTCGTATTATAGACAATAGGAATATCAAGTCCCTCTTTTTTTGCTTTGCCAATGCCTTTTTTTATTAGAGGTACATAAGGCGTTGGCGTCACTAAATTAATATTATGGGCTCCTCTTTCTTGTTGTTCTAATAAAATCTCAGCAAATCTTTTTATTGTGATTTCTTTTCCAAATCCATCTCGTATCTTCTTGTTTTGACAAAAAATACAACCTACATTACAATGAGAAAAAAAGATAGTTCCACTTCCATTCTTTCCTGAAAGAAAAGGTTCTTCATAAGGATGAAGTGAGACTAGTGCTAATTTTATTTTACTACCTACTCCACAATCGCCTAACTCTTCATACCGATTCACCATACAATTTCTTGGGCATAAATTACATTTTCTTAAAATATTCATTCCATCACCAACTTTTTTCTTATCATAACACAAAGAAAAAAATCTCCACAAGAGAAAAGTCTTTTTTCTTTCATTGACATCTCTAGAATTCTATAATAAAATATAAAAAAAAAAGGAGAATGATTATGAAAAAATTAGAAATAAGAGACAAATTCAAGTCCTTGAGCAAATTTGGAAGAATGCTTGCTTTAACCGGAACGATTAGTGCTTCCGCTATCTGTTTCAGTGGTTGTGGACTAGAAGATATTACGAGTATATTTACGGGTGAAAAGAAAGAAGTTTCTTTAGAAGAAGAAGGAAAAGTACTTCAACTACTTCGATTAAGTTCTGGAAAAACCTGTGCTTTTAAAGTTGGTTATTTTACCGTAAAAGAAGATAATTTACATTTTGTGGATGCTTTTGAGAATGAAGATACCAATTTATCGTATCTGTTAACCATTTCAGATAATATGGAACTAAGCTACTGTGATTATGCCAATATCTGTAATACAGATGTACTTCTTTCCTATAAAGTAAATGAGTCTCAATCAGAAGATATTATAAATAACTTAGAAGAAAACTCAGCTAAATCCATCTCGTCCAAATCAGAGTATAGTTGTAAAGATAAAGTTTCACTAAAAAATATTAAAGATAGCAGTTATGAGGATATCGTCAAAAATACCAGTTTAGAAAAAGCTCCACAAAAAAAGAAAAAGTAAATAGAAAAAATAAAAAGTATGAAAAATCATCATTCATACTTTTTTGTTGTTTCCTTTTTCAGCATTTTTTTCACTTTTACCCAAATCTTTTCATTGGAGTAATTTAAGATTCCACTTTTATAAAGCTTTAGCCCTTTCTTCATTAAAAAATAATTAAATAAAAGTAGTAGAAGAATCGAAAGGATAGAATCAAAAATCGTTATTTGCCCTAAAACCAGTAAAGAAGGAGAAAGTAGACAAGATAAATAAGGCAGATAAGACAATACTCTGATAAAGGTAGACCCATGAAACATACTAGACATAGTAGCTAAGTAATAAGCAACTACTAAGATTAACATAACGGGAGTTTGAATTTGTTGATAATCTTCCATATTCACTGTTAAAGAGGCTAAAAGCCCAGCTGTAATCGAATACGTTAGAAAAGAAAGAAGTAGTAGCCCTAATGAAATGGGAATGATATACACTAACTTTTCCGTAAAGCCACTAGTAGCTAGAGAAGTCCAAATGGTAGAAATTTCTTTCGTAAATTCCGTGGTAGCCGCTCCTCCAAGCATTCTTTTGATAAGAAGAGCTACTCCACTATCGAATAATAGTATCAAACCTTGGACGAAAACAAAACAATTACTAGCTACAATCTTCGATAAGAAATGAGTTTTAGCAGATACATTCGAAATAATAATTTCCATGCTTCTGGTTGACTTTTCTTCATAAATCTCTGCTCCTATCATTTGAACCAAAAAGACAATTAACATAAAAAATGGTAAGATTAAAGTTGGAAAAACCGCCCCCATAATCGTTTCTAAATTTTCATCGGCATCTTTTTTATCTTTCGAAAGAATCACTCTTTCTATTTCTAATGGCGTTGAAATTTTTGCAAACTCTGTACGATCAACAGAAGAATTTAATAAGGCATACTGATACTTCACTTCCTGCAAAGAAGCCGTTATATATTGATAGGTCATCGAATCAATCTTACGATCACTAACTATTTTTGCATTCATATAATTCGTGACATCCTCTTCTAACACAATGAAAATGCGATTTCCTATTTCTTTGACTACTTTGGAATAACTCTCTTCTGTTTTGGAAAGATGTAATTTTTTAGAAAAATCACTATCTTTTTCTTTTATGCTATTTTCAAAAAGAGAATAAGAATCAAACTCAGTATGATCCATCACAACCATCTCAATATCTTCTGTAAACTCTCCTCCAAAAAAGGAAATAACAGAATCAATATTCATAAGAGAAACAAGTAAGACAAAAAGGAAAATATTGACCCCTAAAAACCATTTTGATTTTAGTTTTTTAGAAATACTTGCTTTTGTTAAAAATAGAAATTTTTTATTCATTACTCTTCCCCACCATTTCGATAAAGATATCACTAAGAGAAGAACCTACTGCTTCAAACTTAGAAACATCATATTTTTTAATCAATTGAAATACTTTCGGTACCACTTCTTCCCTTTCAATAAAGACCGTAAGATTAGTAGCATGCTCTACAACTTCTTTCACTCCCTCTATCTCTTTTAATTTTGAAAGATTAACATCTTTTGCCTTAATCTCTATTTTTTTGATACCAAATGATTTTTTAATCTCTTCTAACTCTCCATCTAATATCTTCTTTCCCTTTACTAAGATAATTAACTTCTCACAAAATTCTTCAATGTATTCCATTTGGTGAGAAGAAAAAATAATAGAAGTTTTCTCTTTCTTTAACTGATAAATCGCATCTTTCATCATTCTTACATTGATGGGATCTAAACCGGTAAAAGGTTCATCTAAAATTAATAACTTTGGATGATGGATAACCGCAGAAATAAATTGCACTTTTTGTTGGTTTCCTTTGCTTAATTCTTTTATCTTTTTTTCTTTATATGACTCTATCTCAAAATGTTTTAACCACTTATCTAACTCTTTTAAAATCTCATTCTCCTCCATTCCTTTTAAAGCACCATAATATAAGATTTGTTCTTTTACCGTCATTTTGGTTAATAGACTTCTCTCTTCCGTAACATAGCCAATTTTGTCTGTTATGGTATAATCGATTCTTTTTCCATCTAACAAAACCGTTCCACTATCTGGTTCTAAGAGTCCTAAAATCATTCGAAACGTGGTCGTTTTTCCGGCACCATTTTCTCCTAAAAGACCAAAAATCTCTCCATCTTCTACTTGAAAAGATAAATGATCTACTGCCACTAAATTCCCAAATGTTTTCACAACACTTTTTACTTTTAACATCGACTCACCTCTTAGTATTATTTTATCAAATAACAAACCATTTTACTATCTTTTTCAAAAAAATTGTGATAGAAGGAAAAACAAATAAGTCTTTCACTCATTTTATCTATTAAAAAAGTACATTTCAAACAAAAAAAGAATCTTCCTACTAGATATTCTTCCCTTTTTCTTAATCGCTATTTACGGCATTATTGATTTCTTTAAAGATAAAATTCATAATATGTTGAAAAGAAGACTCAATCGCACTAGATACTCCACTGCCTAACCTTGATAAATTGTTATGGTAATTATTTTCTTTTTTGATATAATCTTTTGCTTTTATCTTCTTTCCACTTTTAATATCTTCTTCAAATCTCGTAATCGCATCTTCCGTTAAGGTGTTTGTCCTTCTTGTTGTATACTCAAAATAACCAGCTGCTTGTGTAAAATACAGTGTTGCAAATAAAATAAGTAAAGTAACCATTACCAAGCGAAATATCTTTTTACCCTTCATCTTCTTTTAACACCTCCAAAAAACATTCACAAAAAGCAAGTGTAGAATTTAGAACTTCATCAATTTTATTTTCAGGACCCCCTATTTCTAGAAGAATGGTATATTTCGAATTATCCTGATTATATACCCCATTCACACCATCTCCTCCTTTTTGGTAAATCCCTTTCGATAAATTAGGATACTTTTCATTCAGTTTATGATTAATTCTCGTTGTAAATTCTAGATTTTCTTGGTAGTTAGGATTTTCCGTTCCAATTAAAAATATTGTTTTCGCATAATTTTTATCATTTATGGTAATCGTTGTTTTCTCTTTATTTAACGAATCCCTATGTACATCAATAAAATACTTTATGGTGGGATTTTTTTCCTTACTATCATTTAAATAAATTCGACTGGCATCATAACTTCGATAATATCTCCAGTTATTTTGTCGTAATAAATCTTTGATACTACGTTCTTCTACTAGTGTTTTATATTGATTTTTATCAAAAACATCCTGCATAATATAAGAGGCCATCATCACTGTAGGTCCAACTTCATTTTCAACAAAACTATTGGCTTGATATTCTTCCGTTTGATGAGAATTATAAATATAGATTAGATAATCATTAGGATTTATCTTTTCTTTCTCACTCGTTTTTAAAACCTTTTTCTCCTTTACTAAAGAAAAATAATTGGTAGATAATAAATTTACTGGTTGATACTCTTTCTTTATCTTATTCATTAAGGAAGTAAAAACATTCCCTTTTTTTTGATAACTTTGACTTAGAATAGAATCTACTAAGTGTTTGTCATCCATTTTGATCTTACTATTTAAAAGAGCTTGGAAACTAAAGACAAGACTCCCAATGAAGAGAATGCCAAAAAGAAGAAATTTTATCTTGAATTTCTTTTTTTTCACTTTTGAGATAAACTTCTTCTTCATCCTATCACCTAGTAAATATTCTAAAGGATAAGAGAAAACTAATTTGTCGTATTATAGGAGGAATGAAGACTTTTGTTAATCGCAGAACCAATTAAGGTAGATAATTTTCGAATGATAAAATCTACTTCTTTTGGTGTTACCATTAAGTTATAATCAATAGGAGATAAGACTTCTACTAATAATTGTTTGAATTCTTCTTCCGATAAAGTACCTACCATTCCTAGTACTTTTTCTTTATCTCGTAAAGAAAGATTTTTCTCATGATTTAAATAATTCTGATTCCCTTCCATTACAAATTTTAATTTTTTGTTATCTTGATTTTCAATTTTATAACTAAATTGTTTTAACATATATTGTATCGTATCATAACAAATGGTAGCTGCATCTACAATCGTTGGAACTCCTAAGGCAATCACTGGAATTCCTAGACTTTCTTTACTGATTTCTGCTCTGGTATTTCCAACCCCACTACCTGGTTCAATGCCAGTATCCGTAATTTGAATCGTTTTATTGACACGAGATATGGCTTTGGCTGCTAAGGCATCTATAACAATTAAAAAATCTGGTTTGGTCTCCTCCACAATTCCTTTTATTAATTGATGCGTTTCGATTCCGGTTACTCCTGTTACATTTGGTTTAAAGATAGACGTATTTCGGTAACCCTCTTCTACTTCTCCAAAGGAAAATAAATGTCTAGTTACTAAAATATGATCAACGGTATTTGGTCCTAACGCATCTGGTGTTGATTGATCATTTCCAAGCCCTATAATTAAACATTTACAATCCTCTGTAATATGAATTTCTTTATATACTTTCTTCAGAGTATCCACTAATACTTCTAACACATCTTGATAATTATCTTTATCTGTTACATCTTGAAAAGTAATGGTCTCATAAATTCCAGCCTTTTTGCCAATTGCTTTTTCTGCTTCTTTTTCTACTCTTGTTTCTTCCACTAAAATATTTTTATGTTTTGATTCCTTATGCGTAATCCCTTTTACTGTTTTTTCTTTATCATAAGTCTCTACTACCATATCCGTGTGTAATTTATAATTTTTCAAATCAATTTCATGTGCCACTTATCATCACCATTCATAATATGGACGAAAACAATAAAATTTATTTGCTTTTTTTCTAAATATTTGATAAAATGAATATGTTTATAAAAGTGAGGTGAAAAATGTGCCAAATATAGAAGGTGCTAAGAAGCGTGTTCGTTCTAATAAAAGAAAAGAGGTAATTAATACTTACATCACTTCTAGCATGAAAACTGCCATTAAAAAATTAGAAAAAGATGTAAGAGAAGGCAATGTAGAAGAGGCAAGCAAAAGCTTAAATGTTGCCATTCAAAGAGTAGACAAAGCAAAGAAACGCGGTTTAGTACATCAAAATAAGGCCGCTCGTGTAAAGTCTAGATTAACGAAGTTAAAAAATTCCATGAAGTAATAGAAATTACTTCTTTTTTATGATATTATTTTTACTAGGGTGATAAGATTGAAAAGATTTTTAGTATTTGGTATTCTCCTAATTTTACTAGGAGTTACGATTAATTATAGAGAAGAGATATTAGAGACTTACTACTCCTACTTTTTTAGTGAGAGAAAAGTTACAAAGTTAGATCAAAAAAATGAATATTACCGAGATTATGATTTTTTATATGTTAAGAACACTGAGAACTTTAAACCAAAAAATAAAGAGGATTTAATTCATATTTTTTATACCGTAATTAACTCGGGAGTAGATAATTTTTCCTTTTATTGTCCAAAGGATTATAAAACTTGCCTTGACGATGTGAAGTCACTAGCAAAAGATCAAATTACGTTATCCAATATTAATAATTTTGTTCATCCTTTCAATGGTTTTAAACATATTAAAACAAAAACCGATTCCTTAGGTAAAGTACAAATTGAAATTGAAAAAAGTTATAACGACACAGATATTAAATTAGTAAAAGAAGCCGTAAAACAAATTGAAGAAGAAATCTTTGATGAATCACTCACTTTAAAAGAACAAATAAAAGTCATTCACGATTATATTATTGATAATGCCAAATATGATTCTAACAGAACCGATCATGGAGTGATTGAATATAAATCGGATATTAGTTATGGGCCTCTAATAGAGGGATTTGCAATCTGTGGTGGATATACTGATGCAATGGAATTATTTTTAGAAGATTTAGGTGTAAAAAGTTATAAAATATCAAGTGAATCCCATGTATGGAATGCGGTTTATTTAGATGATACATGGTATCATTTAGACCTAACCTGGGATGATCCTGTTACCAATACAGGAGAAGAATTAATTGAAGATAAATTTTATTTAATTTCTACCAATGACTTGCATTTAATTGAGCCAACACAACATAATTTTGATACCAATGTTTATCAAGAATTCCAAGCAAGTTAAAGGCTAGTTCATATGATGAACTAGCCTTTTCTTTTATGAAGATAATAGTATTTTTTTAATTTCTCTTGAGGTTAACACCTTCCCTTCACTAATGATTTTACCATTTATGATTAACCCTGGAAAGTTTGTAATAGGGTATTTTTTATTGTCTTTTTTTATTTCCGTAATGAAAATCTCTTGATTTATCTCATCCACTGCTTTATAAGCCATTTTCTTCAATTTCCTTCCATTACTACAATCTACTCCTACAATTTCTAATTCGATATCATCACTCCTTTCATAAGATAAGGATACCAAAGAAATATGTGGATAATATGGAGAAATTATGGGAAAATATGGATATTTCATTTCGTAATATTATTTTCTTTCGAATAGTTTTCACACTTTTCTTGTAATAATACAAAGTTACAACATCTTGATTTGATATTAGGACTTAACCTCTTATTACTATATCAATAATAGAGTTTGTATGATTTCTTTCTAATTTGTTGTTGATTTTTGTTTAACCATGTTAACTGATTCTTTAATAGTTCTTGGTACTTTTGATCTTCCTCTGTTAAAGAACTCTTATTTAAATCTACTATCTTATAATTATCTTTAGAAACAGGAATCATATTATTAAATAGACTTCTTGCGTAACTATATTATAAGCATAAATTATAAAAATTGCAAGTTAGTAAAAATCTTAAATAGAACGTATTTATGCGACTTCTATAACGTTCTGATAAA
>CAJUIY010000041.1 GCA_910586865.1 uncultured Bacilli bacterium | reverse complement strand
AAACACATAGTTCAGATGATTAATATTTATAGGTGCACTGTGCAAATAATGATTTTTATATTATAATTTATTATATTCTTAGTAGGGGGGAGAGAGAAATTATTATATCAAAAGTATTAATGTATTTAATTAATGTTTATAATCAAATGAAAAGCTAAGAGCTAAAATTTAATAAGATATCGTATTCAAATTATTTCCCGGGAAATAATTTGAATGTAATATATTTATCCTTAAACTAAAAAATATAAAATAAAATTGTTAAATATAAATTAAAAAACAGCTTTCTTAGATTTATTCATGTTTGTATTCATTAATACTAAACAATTTAGGATTAGTATATAATATACAAATATTATTTTTGGGTATGGTATCAAAATGACTACAGACATATTAGAATTGTAAAGATTTATTCAAATTGTATTATTTTGATTAAAACAATTAAAAAATATTTACTAATGGATGAAATGGTCTACCATGAAAAATTTTAAAATTAGAATAGTAATAGAACAATAGGTGTTTTTATTAAAAGATTTATAACCACTAGTACTAGATTAGAAAAAGAAGTAAAAATTTAATATTATATATTATACTATTATGAATTATTTATAATTTTGAACCTGTTAATCTTTTGTTTCAATTGGATATAATTATTATAAAATTAAGCAGTGTATTAAAGATTCTTATTAACAATTGATAAAGGCTCTAAATTATTTCCCGGGAAATAATTTAATATATATTTTCTCTTTAGAATGCGTTCAAACAAGAACTTAGTTAAGTTATCTTATAGTTTGTTTAAGTAAATAAATTTTATCGTTTTAACTTTCATGTTCCACGTGGAACATAACAATTGATAAAAAAACATGTTCCACGTGGAACATATAATTATAGTAATAAAAAATATCAAAACAAAAAATACTTAAATTCAAATATAACATTGTATTTTTAATAGAATTATATTATAATGTAACTAGTGCAATGAGTGTATTGGAATCAAGTCAGAATCGGAAGATAGCAGCTTTAACAATCAACTCTCATGTGCACTATTTTTGTTTAAAAAGAATGGTGATTACATGAATGAACAATATATGAAAATAGCTTTAAGAGAAGCGGAAAAATCATTTAAAAAAAAAGAAGTTCCTGTAGGATGTGTTATTGTAAGTAATAATAAAATTATAGCAAAATCACATAATTTAAAAGAAAAGAAAAAAAGTTCTCTTGCTCATGCAGAATTAATTGCAATAGAAAAGGCAAACAAAAAAAAGAAAAATTGGAGACTGAATGATTGTGATATTTATATTACAATGGAACCTTGTCCAATGTGTGCTAGTGCAATCAAACAATCTAGATTTTCTCATGTGTATTATGGGGTAAAAAATAAAAATAATATAGAAAGCTCATTAATATTAGAAAATGCCGATATTAATAATCATATTAGTGTAGTAAGTGGGATTTTAGAAAAGGAATGTAAAAAACTTGTACAAGATTTCTTTAAAGGAAAACGAAATAATGATTTTTAGTTTGCTATATGGTATAATATGTAGTGTAAAAAGCGGTTATAAATGTTGAATATAGAGTGATTGCTAGCATAATAGATTTGGAGGTGATTGAAATATATCAGGCATTATATAGAAAATATCGTCCTAAAACATTCGACGATGTAGTAGGACAAAAATATGTGATAGAAGTACTGAAAAATTCTATTCTAAATGATAAAGTGAATCATGCCTATATGTTTTTTGGCCCTAGAGGTATAGGCAAGACATCAATTGCTAAAATTCTTTCTAGAGCAATCAATTGTACAAATAATACTGATGGTAATCCATGCAATGAATGTGAAAGTTGTCTTATATCTAGTGAAAAAGAATGTGTGGATATTATTGAAATTGATGCTGCATCTAATAATGGTGTTGATGAAATTAGAGAAATCAGAAATAAAGTGAATTTAGTGCCTACATCATTAAAATATAAAGTATATATAATTGATGAAGTTCATATGTTAACTCAAGGTGCCTTTAATGCACTACTAAAAACATTAGAGGAACCACCAAAACATGTTATTTTTATTTTAGCAACCACTGATCCTCAAAAAGTATCCGATACCATTATTTCAAGATGCCAATGTTTTTCTTTTAAAAGAATATCAGTAGATGAAAATATGGCGCGTTTAAAACAAATTACCGCTGAAGAAAGTATTGCTATCGATGATGAAGTATTAAAGGAAATTTCATTATATTCGGATGGAGGACTTAGGGATTCCCTAAGTTTATTAGATAAGTTATCATCTTATAAAATGGATAAAATAACAATGAATGACTTTTATGAAATGAATGATATGATTGAAGAAAGTGAAATAGAAAAATTGTTTTTTAATATCTCCAATAATGATTCTAAAAGTCTAGTAGAACAAATTGAATCTTTTAACCAAAATGGAAAGAATATTATAGAAATAATGAATCAATTGATTATCTATTTAAAAAATTTAGTAGTCGATTATTATATTAATGATACAAAGTTAGAAAATATTGATTTTGTAGAGGAGGTATTGACTAAAATAAACGAAAAAATGTTCGATATTAAAAAGACGTCAAAACCATATATCTACGTAGAAATACTTCTCTTACAGCTAGCAAAAAATACTAAAATTATTTCCCGGGAAATAATTTGTGACGAAAACAATATGGAAAAAGAAAAAAAGATAGATAACGTTAATAGTATCTTAAACGATAATCAAAAAGAAACACAAAAAAAAGAACAGCAAGTGGTCCCTAAAGAAAATGAATTGTATCCTGAACAAAAAGAAAATAATAATTTAATTGATACTAATATAAAGGAAATAATGAAAATAAGAGTAAATAATACTCTTGCAGAAGCAAATAAAGATGAAAAAAATAATGATTTAAAAAAAATAGATAAACTTAATGATTTTATTTTCGATTCTAACAAAGGTTATTTAGTATCAGAAATATTAAATGGAAAGCTACAGGCATCAAGTAAGAATAATATTATATTAAGTTATGAATATGACTCTATAGTAAATCAAAATATTCAAAATATTGAGCAATTGACAAAAGTTTTTAATGAATTAACTAATTCCTCTAAAAAAATAGCAATAATTACAGATTTAGAGTGGAATATTGAAAAAAAACGGTATATTGAATTTACAAAACAAGGAAATAAATATACAATAAAAGAAGAACCAAGCATGGGTATAAAAGTGGAAGAAAAAAAGGAAGATAAGAATTCTACATTAGCAATGTTTGGAGATATAGTTGAAATTGAATAAGGAAAGGTGGATGTTTTTATGAACATGCAAGCAATTATGAAACAAGCTAAAAACTTACAAAAAGAAATGGAAAAGGCAAAAGAAGATATTGATCAAACAGAATTTGTAGGTGAAAATGGCTTAGTTAAAGTGACAATGAAGGGAAATCATGAAACGATAAAAGTCGAAATTTCAAATAAAGAAAATATGGAGTCAGATGACTTAGAGATGTTAGAAGATATGATTCAACTAGCTATCAATGATGCAAATAAAAAAATAGAAGAGTATACAGAAAACAAAATGGGAAAGTTTAGTAGCTCTATGCCAGGTTTATTTTAATGTACCCTACAAGTATAGAAAATTTAATTGAATCATTTAAGTTGTTACCCGGTATTGGTGAGAAAACAGCAGAGCGTCTTGTTTTTTCTTTATTAGATATGGAACAAGAGAATATTGATTTTTTTGCCCATAATTTAAAGGAATTACCAAATAAGATTAAAAGGTGTGAAAAGTGTAATAGTATTACAGAAGATAAAATTTGTAATATATGTAATGATAATACAAGAAATAACAAAGTATTATGTGTTATTGATGATGCAAAAACTATTTTTCTATTTGAAAAAATGAATGTTTTTAATGGATACTATCATGTTTTAGATGGACTGATATCTCCAATTGATGGTATCAATCCTGAAGATATTGGGATTGAAAAACTGTTGGATAGAATCAAAAAAGAAGAATATCAAGAAATTATTTTTGCCTTTAAACCTAGTATAGAAGGTGAAACTACTTCTTCTTATATAAAAAAAATAATCAGTGATATTGATATTAAAGTTACCCGATTAGCAAGCGGTCTTCCAATGGGAGCAGATATTGAATATGTTGATAGCCTAACATTAGAAAGAGCACTAAATGATAGAACAGAAATTTCATAAGTCATAAAAATAATTACATTTCATAATTTTTATTAAAGGTGATAGGATTATGAAAAATGTATTATTGTTGATGAAAAAAATTATTATGAGTTATATAATACTTTATGGTTATAATTTAATAGCGGTAAATTTTAATATGGTGATTCCTATTAATGTTATTACAATATTATTAATAACGTTTCTAGGAGTACCTTCTTTACTAGCTCTATTATTATTAAGGATTGTAATTATTTAAAAGAAGGTGGTTTTTATGGATACTTTTTATGAAGAACAAAAAGATTTCTTTTCTTATGTAAAAAAAAGTATCATACAAAATAAAAAACTATCTCATGCTTATTTAATAGAGACACATTCTTATCTTAATTATTGGTTAGTTGTAAAAGAAATGATAAAAGAAATTCTTACTATTGATTTAGAAGAACAAGAGTCAAATAAAATAAGATTTCAGGTAGATCATGATAGTTATTCTGATTTAGAAATAGTGAATCCAGAAGGTAGTTATATCAAAAAAGAACAATTAATTTATATTGAAAATAAATTTTCGAAAAAATCAATGTTAGATAATAAGATGATATATGTTATTAATGGTGCAGATAAATTAAATCAATCTTCTGCTAATACCATTCTTAAATTTTTGGAAGAACCTCCAGAGAGTATTATTGCTATTTTAATTACAGATAATAAATATAATGTTATCGATACGATAGTTTCTAGATGTCAATGTTTATCACTAAAAAATAAAGAATCTTTAGAACAGGATACTGATATCGAGGAATTTATTAAGAAAATGGAACAACCAAAAAGATTATTAATTGATTATGATTACTATTTAGAAAAATTATTTTCAAGTAACAGTATTGCTCAAGAGAGTTTACAAAAAATAGAAGAACGATTATCAATTAAATTAAAGGAAACTATGGAAGAGACGTGTGACTATCATTTAATGAAAATAATAAAAATAGTAGATGAGAATCTTGAAAGACTACAATATAATGTGAATTTAAAATTGTTTTTTACTAATTTTATATTTCATTTATTGGAGGTAGATAGCAATGTATGATGTAATAAAAATAAAAGTGAATAACCAAAATGTCTTCTTCTTCCCTAATCATTTGAAGCTTAACAAAGATGATTATGTGATAGTAGAATATGAGAATAATCTATGGTTTGGAATCTGTATGGATAAAATAAAAAGAGTTTCAAAGAAGGAAACTCTATTTCCACTTCCTAAGGTAATTCGAAAAGCAACATATGCCGATATACGAAAAAAGGAAGAAAATAAAAAATTAGAAAAAGAAGCGATGAAAGAAGCCAAAAAATTAGCAGATAGATTGCATCTAAATATGAATTTTATTAATGTATCTTATACTTTTGATAAGAAACAACTATATTTTATTTATATCTCAGAGGAAAGAATTGATTTCAGAGAATTGGCTAAAAAGTTAGCACAAAAATATAAAACAAGAATAGAATTACGGCAGATTGGAGTAAGAGATAAAGCAAAAACAATTGGTGGTTTAGGACCTTGTGGCTTATTTTTATGTTGTCATTCCTTTTTAACTGATTTTAATAGTGTATCTATTAATATGGCAAAGAATCAGTTTTTAGCTTTAAATCCTAGTAAAATTAATGGAGTATGTGGAAGACTTTTATGTTGCTTAAATTATGAGGATGAAACATATAAAAAATTAAAAGAAGATTTACCTAAGATTGGCTCTTATGTAAAGTCAAAAGAAATAACTGGTAAAATAGTAGGATTAGATGTATTTAAAAGAACCTGTAAGATAGAAGTAGAAAAGAATAATATTGTTGAAATGAAGTGTGATGAGGTAAATGTTACAACTAAATGATGTTCTTAGTAGCAAAAAATTAAAAATATACCAAGATGATAATTTTTTTAAATTTTCTATTGATGGAGTGTTACTTGCTAACTTTATTGAATTAAAGCTCACTACAAAAAAGATATTAGATATTGGTACTGGTACAGGAATTATTCCTTTATTATTAACTACAAAAACAAAACTTCCAATAGATGCTATTGAAATACAA
Source organism: uncultured Bacilli bacterium (assembly GCA_910586865.1). Lineage (GTDB taxonomy): Bacteria > Bacillota_I > Bacilli_A > RF39 > UBA660 > UMGS995. The sequence goes on along the minus strand of CAJUIY010000041.1, from coordinate 9,732 downwards.
AAAGAGTTGTGTGATATCTTTAAAATGACATTAGAATACAATCAATTAAATAATCAAATTAATATCATTCATAATGATATTAAAACTTATTCCAAACAAAATCATCATCTAAATCAATATGATATACTAATATGTAATCCACCTTATTATAATGGGAAATGTCAGAATCAGATAAAATCAAAGCAGAGGCATCAAAGCAATTTGGACTTACGGGAATTAATGGAATCAAGTAAACGATTGTTAAAAACAAAAGGATCTTTATTTTTGGTTTATGATAGTATGGAGTTTAATAAAGTAATAAAAATTATAAATGAGTATGATTTTTCTATTAAAAAAGTACAATTTGTATATTATAATAGAAATAAAAATTCTAGTATCTTTTTATTAGAATGTGTGAAAAATGGAAAAACACAAACAGATATATTGCCACCATTTATTTTATATGATGAAGATAATAAAAAAACAAAGCAGTATTATAGTATTTTTGCTAAAATAGGAGATGAAGATGATGAGTCAAAAGAGTTATCAAGTTTCTAATAATCTTTATTTAATACCAACACCCATTGGTAATTTGGAAGATATTACGATAAGGAGTTTAAATTTATTAAAAGAAGTGGATGCTATTTTATGTGAAGATACTAGAGTAACAGGTTCTCTTTTAAAAAAATATGATATTCATAATCATCTAATTAGTTGTCATGAGTATAATGAAGATAAAGTAAAATATGAAGTAGTTACAATGTTAAAAGAAGGGAAAAAAATAGGCTTAGTAACCGATCAAGGGAGTCCTATTATAAGTGATCCTGGATATAAAGTGGTTCAAGAAGTAATTCGTAACAACTTGAATGTAATTGCGTTACCAGGGGCAACTGCCTTTGTTCCTGCTTTAATATCGTCTGGAATTTTTCCATCGAAGTTTTTGTTCTACGGATTTTTAAATGCAAAATCTTCCAAACAAATTGGAGAGTTAAATCAATTGAAATATTTACCATATACAATTATTTTTTATGAAGCACCTCATCGAATAGAGAAAACGTTAGATAATATGAAACAAGTTTTTGGAGATAGAGAAATTGCTTTATGCAGAGAATTATCAAAAGTATATGAGGAAATATTTAGAGGGAAAATAAGTGAAATAAAAGATAATATTATAGGTAAGAAAGGTGAGATGGTTTTAGTAGTAGAAGGCTGTCAGGATAGAGTAGATTATAGTGAACTTTCTGTTTTAGAACATATTGATTTATATATAGAAGATGGATTATCTGAAAAAGATGCTATTAAAAAAGTGGCAAAAGAAAGAAATGTTGCGAAATCTATTATCTATAAAGAATACCATGAGCATAAATAAAATTATTTCCCGGGAAATAATTGGAAAGGAGTTTTTATGAAATTAATTGTAGGATTGGGAAATCCTGGAAGAGAATATGAAAATACAAGACATAATATTGGTTTTATGATGATTGATTCTTACGTTCAAAAAAAAGAATTAGGTTCTTTTAAAGAAAAAGATAGAGGACTTTTTTTAAAAGCAAAAGTTGGTGATGAAGATGTTATATTCTTAAAACCATTATCTTATATGAATTTATCTGGAGAAGTGGTGAAAAGATATGTCCAATTTTATAAAATAGAAATAATGGATATTTTAGTGATAAGTGATGATTTGGATTTAGAAATAGGAAATTTTAAATTAAAATCATCTGGAAGTAGCGGAGGGCATAATGGTTTAAAAAATATAGAACAACATTTAAAAACGAATCAGTATAAAAGATTGAAGATTGGAATTTCCAATCGAAAAGATTTAGATACGAAAGATTATGTTTTAGGTTTTTTATCAAAAGAAGAGAAAAAAGTAATCGAAGATTTATCGATAACAGTAGAGAAGATATTTGACGATTTCTTTCAAGTCGATTTTTCCTGTTTAATGAATAAATACAATCGTAAAAATAGGTGAAAGTAATGGATATATTTCAAAATATGATAAAAATAGATTATAAAAATGGCATGGGTATTACAGGCCTTACCGATGAGTTTTTTTGTGTTTATTTAAATAATTTGTTGAATCAAGAGCATAAAGATATCTTATTAGTTGTAAATTCATTATATGAAGCGAATCATATATATTCTTCACTTCAAAATTATACCAATCAAGTTTATTTATTTCCAATGGATGATTTTTTAACTAGTGAGGCGATTGCTACAAGTCCAGAGCTTGAAATGACTAGATTAGAAGCTTTAAATGCCACTCTTTCAGAGAAGAATAGTATTTATATTACAAATTTAATGGGATATTTACGATTTCTTCCAACCAAGAGAGATTATAAAAACTCCGTTGTTGATATCAAAATAAATGATACAATGGATCCAAAAGAACTAGTGAGTAGATTAATAGATATTGGTTATGAAAGACAGTCTATTGTTACAAAAACGGGGGAAATTGCCATTAGAGGTTTTGTTGTCGATTTATTTCCTATTACAGAAGAGATGCCCATTCGTATCGAATTTTTTGGAGATGATGTAGAATCTATTCGTTATTTTGATATTGAAACACAAAAATCTAATAAAGAGATTTCTTCTATTTCTATTACTCCTGTAACAGAATTTATTATCAAAGACAATCAACTAACTAGTGATGAAAAGAAACAAAAATATTTACCAAAATATTCTGAAGTGGTATCTTTTTCTAAATACTTAGATGAGAAGATAGTAATTTATAAAGATTATAATCAACTAGAAACCGCTTATGATCAAATTATGACAGAAGTATTAGATTATCATACATCAAAAGATCAAGCATTTACTGGTGATTATATGTTTTCTTTTTCTTCTATGTTAGAAAATAATATTATTTACTATCTTAGTCTCAATAATATTTCCTCTAAAATAGATAATAATTCTATTAATCATTACCATGTTCAGTCCATTTCTAATTTTCGTGAAGATATCGATTCTATTAATCAATTTATCCAAAATAATCTTAATCAAAACAAAACAATATTGATTTGCCTTTCAAAGAAATATTTTAAAAATATTTTAAAAGTTTTGAAGATGAAAGTATATGAAACAAACGAGGATACTATCTATCAAAATAGTGTAAATTTAATTGATAAAAATATAAATGAAGGATTTATTTATGAGAATTATGTAATAATTACAGTGAATGAATTATTTAGAGAAAAAAAGAAATCGAAGAGATTTAAATCCAATTTTAAATATGGAACCAAAATTAAAAATATTAATTATCTAGAGATAGGCGATTATGTTGTTCATAATAGTCATGGTATTGGTATTTATAATGGTATTAAAGTATTGAATTCTAGTGGTATGAAAAAAGATTATCTTGAAGTTTTATATAGTGGAAATGATAAATTGTATATTCCTGTTGAGAAAATAGATTTACTTTTTAAGTATGTAGGAAAAGAAGGAATGGTCCCTAAAATAAATAAGATGGACTCCATTGATTGGAAAAAGACAAAACAGAGAGTAAAACAAAAAGTAGCTGATATGGCAGATCGATTATTAAAACTTTATGCAGAAAGGGAATCAAAGAAAGGTTTTGCATTTAGTAAGGATAATCAGATGATGAAAGAGTTTGAAAATGATTTTCCATATTCTTTAACAAAAGACCAACAAACTTCAGTCATGCAAATAAAAAAAGATATGGAATCTTTTTCTCCTATGGACAGATTATTATGTGGAGATGTAGGTTTTGGAAAAACAGAAGTAGCCTTTCGTGCTGCCATGAAAGCAATACTAGATTCTAAGCAAGTGTTATTTTTATGTCCAACTACGATTTTATCTAGTCAACATTATGAGAATGCGAAAGAAAGGTTTAAAAACTTTCCCGTAAATATCGCATTATTAAATCGTTTTACAACGAAAAAAGAAACGACTAGAATTCTAGATGGTTTAAAAGATGGTACGATTGATTTGGTTTTTGGTACTCATCGTCTATTAAGTAAGGATATCTTTTTGGATCATCTTGGTTTACTTGTCATCGATGAAGAACAAAGATTTGGAGTTGCTCATAAAGAGAAGATTAAAGAGTATAAAACAACAGTAGACGTATTAACACTTACGGCTACTCCAATTCCAAGGACTTTACAAATGTCATTAGTTGGTATGCGAAGTCTATCTTTAATTGAGACTCCACCAGTGGATCGATATCCTGTACAAACTTATGTAGTGGAAGAAAATAAACAAGTAATTAAAAATGCTATCTATAAGGAATTATCAAGAAATGGTCAAATCTTTATTTTATATAATAGAGTAGAAAAAATTGAATCAAAATTAGTAGAATTAGAACAATTAATTCCAGATGCCAAAATAACTTATGCCCATGGTCAAATGACCAAAATAGAATTAGAAAATCGAATGGCTTCTTTTATCAATAATGAATATGATATTTTGTTATGTACTACTATTATTGAAACCGGAATTGATATACCAAATGTCAATACTTTAATTATTTTAGATGCGGATCGATTTGGGTTGAGTCAACTTTATCAAATTAGAGGAAGAGTAGGAAGAAGTAACAAATTTGCCTATGCTTATTTAATGTATCATCCATCAAAAGTTCTAACAGAAACCGCAACAAAAAGGTTAAATGTAATTAAAGAATTTACAGAACTAGGAAGTGGATTTTCGATTGCTACTAGGGACTTATCGATTCGAGGGGCAGGAGACATTTTAGGAAGTGAACAGGCAGGCTATATAGACACCGTTGGTATCGATTTATATTTAAAAATGCTTGATAATGAAATTAACAGAAGAAAGGGAATAGAAGAGGTTCCAGAAGAAGAAGAAAAAGAGACTCCACTTATTAGTGTAGAGACACATATTAGTGATAGTTATGTAGAGGATGAATCATTAAAAATAGAAATTCATAGAAAAATTAATGAAATTGATAGTAAAGAAAAAATGGAAGAGATAAAAACAGAAATAGAAGATCGATTTGGAAAAGTAAGTGAAGAAATGAACATTTATATGCAGGAAGAACTATTCGAAAAACAAGCGAGAAACTTAGGTATTACCATGGTAAAAGAAACAAAAAATACAATAGAAATTACAATGAAAGAAAATTTATTACAAAAAATAGATACGGAAGCATTATTTATGAATAGTTTTTCAATCACCCCTATGTTTCGATTTAAAAGTAAAGGTAGTAGCTTAATTATTATATTAGATACTATTCGATTAGAGAAACATCCACTTTATTATCTGATTGAATTAATGAGTTTATTAGCAAATGGTTTAACAGAAAAATAATATAGTTAGGAAATTCACAGATTGTTAAAATTGTAATTTGATTTTTCTTTACACTCAGTATTTTGATTGCTATAATAGGTGATTAAAAAGGAGTGGATGGTGAATATGCAACCTTGGAAACAAAACCTATACTTTAAATTAGAGAGAGATTTACAAGATATCAAAGAGAAACAAGAAGAATTAAAAACGATGTTGAGTAGTTCTATAAATGAAGGCAGTGAACTGGAAAGATTACATATAGAGGAAAGAAATTTGGAAAAAAGTATAGACTACATGTCGCAATCTAGTTATTTCGAAAAAGAAGGAAGTTTTGATATACTTTCCTATGCAGTTAGTCAAATAGAAGGAAAGAAGTACAGTTGGAGAGAACAAAATATTAGTTTTTGGTATTTATATAATGGTTTTTTAACTAAGGAAGAGTGTACAATGGCATATTTAGTAGAAGAAGGTTTTGAAGAAATTGCTCAGCTAGAGATTCAATCTAGATTCCCTTTTGGGATAAAAGAAACATCGAAAGAACAAAAACTTCAATGTGCACAAAACTACCGTGATTTATCACTTACTCCAAGTGATTCTTACATTCAATTAGTTTTTTACAGAAAAGATTCTTCACCAAAAATAAGATATAGAGACTTAACTCTTAATGGTCCATTAGACCCTTTTGGAGGAATACGTAGTGATAGAACAAGTTCTAATATTTGTGATAAAAATTATTCCTATTTTCCTGTTCTTATGGATAAGATAGAACAAAGTAAAATTAGAAATTTCCTAATATATAATGGTTCCATTTCACTATCAGAAAAAGAAATTTATTACTTGGTAGATGAATTTGTTATCAAATATAAAAGTAGTCAAAATAAAGAGAGTGAAAATACCAAAAAAAGAAAATAATGGAGCAAGAAAAGGCATTAGACCTCTTCTTTTTCTTTTTATCCTGTTTCTATCAATAAAAGTATTGACTAATATTTAAAGGATTGATATTCTTTTATTAGTAGAAGATATGGAGGAAGATGGATTATGAGTATGGTAGAGCAGTATAAAAAACAACATTTAGAAACATATAAAAGTGCAACAAAAGAGATTATAAGGAATAATACGAAGTCTCTTGTAGAAAATGATATTCTACCATTAATTAAAAAGCCTCCATTAGACTCTATGGATGTAATAAAATTAAAATTAATTTCATTAGCGAAAAAAGAAAAAATCGTTTTAGCTACAGAAAATTTAGAGAAGTTAATTGAGGGTTATCGATACTATCTTATTGATCTTTTGTCTCATTTAATTGATATAAGAATTAATCTTTTAGCAAAAAAAGTCGATGAGTTTCATCCTAAAAGAGAAAATGAAACTATTAAAATTCAAAAAAAAGATTTGGATATTGTGAATAAAAAAATAAAGTCTCAAGTAAAAGAGGATGCTCTAGATGCTATTGATAAAAAATTATTATCTGATTTATCCATTATTTACACGAATATAGATAATAGTAAACAAGGAGAAATTAATAAATTGTTTGAGAAATTTATGAAAACTTCTTATTTAAAACAATTAAATGAAAGTATTGCTATTAAACTTTTAGTAAAAGATAGAACACTATTAAGTGGCATTGCAGAACAAGGTGAAAGATATTTATTCACAAAAAATAATTCTCATATTTTTAATGATGACATGGAGAATGCTTTATAAAAAGTATTCTTTTTTCCTCTCGCTTTTGGTATAAATTTCTAAATATTAACAATAATATAGTTAGATGAAAGTGAGGAATGAGAATGAAGTCAACTGGTGTTGTAAGAAGAATTGATGATTTAGGAAGAATTGTAATACCAAAAGAAATTAGAAGAACATTAAGAATAAGAGAGGGAGAATCGCTTGAAATTTATACAGAGGGAGAAATGGTTTTGCTAAAAAAATATTCACCAATGGAAGATTTAGGTGAAATTTCTCATGAACTAGTAAACAGTGTCAGTCAAAGTTTACCTGATAACATTATGATAACAGATCGTGATAAAATCATTGCAGTAACAGGAGCATTAAAAAATAATTATTTAAATAAAAATATTTCTTCCTTTTTAGAAGAAAAAATTAATAATAGAGAAACATTAGTAGAAAAAGAAAGTGGTGATATTGAATTTGTAAATGGAATAAAAGAAAAATGTAGTTATGTTATTTATCCGATTATTGCGAATGGTGATGCGATAGGTTTGGTTTCTATCTATTCTATTGATAAAGAAGTAACAGAACTAGAAATGAAAATTGCTTCTATTGTTGCTAATTTTTTAGGAAAGCATATTGAAGAATAAATAAAAATATGATAGACTATAAGAAATTTAATAAAAAGTAATGAGAAAGAGTTTTATAAGTGAATTATGAAAGAGAGTCCTGATTGCTGAAAAAGGATATAATAATCTTATAAAATATGGCTTTTGAACTACTATGTTGATAAGTAAGCATAGTCGTATATAGGCGTTAACTATTGGAGTGTATAATAAAGTTATTATAAAATAAGGTGGTACCGCGGAATATTTCGTCCTTATAATGTAATGGCTTTTTTTATTACTTTTTATTTTAATAAGAGGAGGATATAATATGAAAAATAAGTTTTACATATCAACTGCAATTATGTATACTTCAGGGAAACCACATATTGGAAATACTTATGAAGTCGTTTTAGCAGATGCTATTGCTAGATATAAAAGGTTAAAAGGTTATGATGTTTATTTTCAAACAGGAACAGATGAACATGGAGAAAAGATAGAAATCAAAGCAAAAGAAAACGGAGTTAGTCCAAAAGAATTTGTAGATAATCTTTCTCTTGAGATAAAAAAAACTTGGGATATTATGAATACAAGTTATGATAATTTTGTTAGAACAACGGATGAAAAACATGAAAGAGTCGTACAACATATCTTTCAAAAGATGTATGAAAAAGGAGATATTTACAAAGGAGAATATAAAGGTCTTTATTGTACCCCTTGTGAATCTTTTTGGACAGAATCTCAATTGGTAGATGGAAAGTGCCCAGATTGTGGGAGAGTTGTGAAAGAAGCAAAAGAAGAAGCTTATTTTTTTAAACTATCCAAGTATCAAAAAAAATTAGAAACCTATATTGAAGAACACCCTGATTTTATACAACCCGTGTCTAGAAAAAATGAAATGATGAATAATTTTATTAAACCTGGGCTTCAAGATTTATGTGTTTCTCGTACCTCATTTTCATGGGGAATACCTGTTGATTTTGATTCAAAACATGTTGTTTATGTTTGGCTAGATGCTCTTACGAACTATATTACAAATATTGGTTATGATGTCGAAAATCAGGAAGAAAGGTTTCAAAAATATTGGCCCGCTGATTTACATTTAATTGGTAAAGATATTATAAGGTTTCATTCTATTTATTGGCCTTGCTTTTTATGGTCACTTGGATTAGAACTTCCTAAAAAAGTATTTGGACATCCATGGCTTTTAATGAATAATGATAAAATGAGTAAGAGTAAAGGTAATGTCATATATCCAGAAGAGTTAGTTGAATTATTTGGTGTCGATGCTGTTCGATATTATCTTCTTCATGAAATACCATTTTCAAGTGATGGCAATATTACTTATGAATTATTAATAGAAAGAATTAATAGTGATTTGGCTAATATTTTAGGAAATCTAGTTCAAAGAACGATTACAATGGGACATAAATATTTTGAAGGTAAAGTAGAAAATAAAAGAATAGTGGAAGATATGGATAAGAGCCTTATTCAATCCATTGATAATTTAGATAATAGAGTACAAGAAAAAATGAATCAATTAGAAGTAAGTGAAGCGATTAATGAAATATTTGCTTTATTACGTATGAGTAATAAATATATTGATGAATCAATGCCTTGGGTTTTAGCAAAAGAGGATAGCAAAAAAAATCGATTAGAAACTGTTCTTTATCATTTATTGGAATCTATTAGAGTTTGTTCTTTATTTCTAAAGGCATATTTGCCAGATACGTCAGATGCTATTAAAAAACAATTAAATTTTCAATGTATGGAATTATCCTTTGTAGAAAATAATCAATATGAACTAAAAGAAGCATCTCCACTGTTTAAGAGAATTGATAAAGATAAATTCTTAAAAGACAATGTAAATAATTTGTAAAATATAAAAAAAGATGAGATTAGATTATTATTTTGTCTTTTTTTTATGATATAGTTTATCTGTTGTGTGTGTAGTAGTATGGTAGTAAATATAAAAGAAAGGAGAGTAAACTTTATGGAAGATAAAGTAATGAAGATATTTACTGTTAATAAGTTCTATGCATTATTTGTAATTATTATGGGGTATTTAATTATAAATGAAAGAGATATTCTTGATTGTGCCTATTTTGCGATAATTACATTTTACTATATTAAATTAAAGCTTCATCAAAGAGGAATTATTTCAGTAAAATAGAATAAATTTTATAGAAAGGACTAACAATATATAAAAAAATAG
>CAJUIY010000040.1 GCA_910586865.1 uncultured Bacilli bacterium | reverse complement strand
TTAGGAAAAGATAAGAACCTTAATTAGAGAAAGTGGAAATCCACTTTTTCTTTTTGAAAAAAGGATTAAAAAATAATAGAAATAAATGATGATAGTAATTTACAACTGGTTATTAATTTGCTATAATTCTAATAGTAGAATAAGATGGGTGAAGCATATGAGAATATTAGATGTTGATGAAATATCAGTAGAAAAAGAGAAAATAAAAAAATTAGAAGATATAAGAAAAAATATATTATTATCCACTGCTTTAGCAGGTGGACTTGTTTGGAAGGAAAAAGTATATTCTTTTTATAGTGTGATTGCTAGAGAATTATTGGATTTGTTTGATAGCGAGTTATTAGGAGATATCCAATTATGTAAATGCAATGTGAATTTTAAAAGAATATATATTAAAGATAAGTCTATTATGTATAATCAGACCAATCTATTTTTAAACTCTGTTGTAAAATTGGATATCAATAGCTGGCTTAATCAAGCCTTACTTTATATTGATAATAAGACACTTCCTAGTTTTTTAACAACAAGTGAGAAAGAACAATTATTTAGTAAGTTAGATACTTCGGAAATTCAGCTTGTAAATCAACATTATAATCGTCAAGAATTAAATGGAGATAAATATTTTTTGAAAAATAATACAGAAAATGTGGAGTTATTAAATATTTTGGATAAAGCCGGATATTTTAATATGACAATTTATGAATATATGAAAATAGTAGCAACAGGAGACTACGATTATCATGTAAAAGAGATAGCAAATAAGAATTTTAAAATAACATATAATCAGTATATTTTAGAGATAGGAGCTTATCTTGCAAAAGAAATTGAAAAAAATCAAATTAATTTACGTAAAGAGTACAGATAATATTTGTGACTTTTTAATAAATATGATAAGATTAATATAGATAGGGTGGTGTAGAATCAATGACAGAAAAAGAGTATCTAGAAAGTAGAGCAAAAATATTTGCTCATATCTATACATGCAGAAGAGAAGGAGATCAATTACAGGAACAAATAAAACAGTTAAAAGAACGAAGAGATAAAAAGCTAAAAGAATATGATAATATGGGTCAAGTAAAAGAAGTAGATGCTAAAAGAGCGCTTGTACAAGAGAAATATAATTTATCGATTCAGTCAAAACAGGCTTTAATAAGAAAAGAAGATGCTTATGTAGATAGAGCACAACTTTATTTTAAATACATTACGGCACTTCGTGAAAATAATGAGAAGGATATGAAAAAGTATAAAGAGGAGTTTTTAAAAACGATTCAAAAGCAGGCAATAGAGGAATGTAATAATTCTATATCTGTTATTAAACAGAAAAGAATTACCGCTAGTAAATTGAGTATGTATAGTGAGTATAATCCAGCATTGGAGCAAGAAAAAGATCAACTAGTTTCAAAGATAGAACTGGATAATGATAGAATGAAGCAATTTGACTTAGAAGAAGAGAAAAAAATGATGGAAGATTCTTTTCAAAAAGAGACTCCGTTATTAACAGATGCATTAATGAGGAATTCAGATATTTGTAGTCAATCTCCATTTACTAGTATCAAGCAAATCTATCCAAATATTAGAGAACAAGTGGCAGTTCGTGAAGAAAAAAGAGGGAAAGCAGCCTAATTCGGCTTCTTTTTTCTTTTTGTAGATTTTTATTTTGCCCTCTTTGTAAAAAAATGTCTAAGTTTAAGTTTTTTGGACTATTGTAAACAATTTTATGATATACTATTGCAAGAGAGACGGAGTGATTAACATGTTACTTTTAACAAAAGCAATTTTCGCCATTATGATTGGTTTTTTATGTTCATCAGTATTAGGGCTTATCTTAATACCAATCCTAAAAAAAATAAAAGTTAGACAAAAAATAAGTATCTTTGTAGGAGAGACACATCGAAAAAAAGAGGGAACTCCTACCATGGGAGGACTTATTTTTATTCTTCCAACAGTAGTTGCAACTTTAGGTTTATTAATAACAGGAAAAATATCTTATACATCGAATTTAGGAATTGTTTTACTTGTTTTTGTTGGTTATGCTTTTATTGGTTTTTTGGATGACTTTTTATCAATTAAAAAACACAATAATGAGGGATTGACGACTTATCAAAAGTTGTTTTTGCAGGTATTAATTGCGGTAGGATTCTTCTATATTTATATGAGAAGTGGAGGACAAACTGCTTGGGTAGTAGGAACGCTTCATATTGATATTGAAATGGGATGGCTATATGGGTTGTTTATCTTACTTGTTTTAGTCGGCGCTTCTAATGCTGTTAACTTAACCGATGGACTAGATGGACTAGCAGGAGGATTATCCGCTATTGCCTTTGTTGCCTTTAGCTTGATATCACTTATGGTAGGTTTTGAGGATATGGGAATCTTTTCGTTGATATTAGTAGGAAGTATTATGGGATTTTTGATTTATAATACCCATCCAGCTAAAATTTTTATGGGAGATACCGGTTCTCTTGCTTTAGGAGGAGTTATGGGATCAATGGCAATTCTAACCCATAGGGAATTAACTCTTCTTGTCGTGGCAGGAGTCTTTGTAATTGAAACACTAAGTGTGATTGTTCAAGTATTTTGGGTACAAGTATTCAAAAGAAAATTATTTTTAATGACGCCTATTCATCATCATTTTGAGAAATTAGGGTGGCAAGAGACGGATATCGTGAAATTATTTTGGGTATTTGGGTTATTTCTTGCGATGGCAGGAATTATCTTTGGAGTATGGTTATAGAAAGTAGGAGAAAGAATCATGATAGATAAAAAGGTTGTTTTAGTGGTAATGGATGGAGTAGGTATCACAGAAGAGAGTTATGGCAATGCGGTATTACATGCTAATACCAAGAATCTAGATTATTTGCTAAAGAACTATCCACATACACTTATTCATGCACATGGAACTTATGTCGGTCTTCCAAGTGATGATGATATGGGAAATAGCGAAGTAGGGCATAATGCCTTAGGTTGTGGTCAGATTTATGCACAAGGAGCGAAATTAGTAGATGAATCGATTCGTTCTTTAAAGATTTATGAATCAAATACTTGGAAAGAATTAATCTCTTATTGCAAGGATAGAGGAGTTCTTCATTTACTTGGTTTGTTATCCGATGGAAATGTTCATTCTCATATTAGACATGTATTTTCTCTATTAGAAAGAGCAAAACAGGAAGGTATCAAAGAGGTTCGACTTCATATTTTACTAGATGGCCGTGATGTAGCAGAAACGAGTGCTTTAGAATATGTAGATGCTTTAGAAGATAAATTACAAGAATTAAACGATGAAAATTTCCATGCGATGATTGCAAGTGGTGGTGGAAGAATGAATATCACGATGGACCGATATGAAGCAAATTGGCCTATGGTAGAAAAAGGATGGAATACGCATGTACTTGGAATAGGCCGAGGTTTTTCTAGTGCTACCGATGCGATTACTACTTATCGTAAAGAGACTCCTGGTGTGATTGATCAAGATTTAGAGCCTTTTGTCATTATAGATGAAAATAACCAACCAGTTGGAACCATAAACGATAAGGATAGTGTCATATTATTTAACTTTAGAGGAGATCGAGCTCTTGAAATCTCTAGATGCTTTGAAGAAGATAATTTCGATAAATTTGATCGAAAAAGAAGACCAAATGTTTATTATGCAGGAATGTTACAGTATGATGCGGATTTAAAAATACCAAATAAATATTTAACAGAACCACCAAAGATAGCTTATACGCTAACAGAAGAGTTAAATAAGTATCAGATAAAAGAGTATGCTATTAGTGAAACTCAAAAATTTGGACATGTTACCTATTTTTGGAATGGTAACAGGTTAGAAAAATTTGATGAAGAATTAGAAACGTTCGTTGAAATACCAAGTGATATCAGCGGTTTTGATGAGAAACCAGAAATGAAATCGTATGAAATTACAGATAGGTTAGTAGATGTGATTTCATCCGATAAATTTGACTTTTTAAGAGTGAACTTTCCAAATGGAGATATGGTAGGACATACTGGGAATTATGAGGCAACGGTAAAAGCAATTGAGGCAGTGGATGAAAATTTAGGAAGAATCATGGAAGCCGTTGATAAAGTAGGAGCTACATTACTCGTAATGGCAGATCATGGAAATGCAGAAGAGATGTATCAATTAAAAGATCGAGAAAGAAAAACTCCAAAGACATCACATACACTAAACGCTGTACCTTTTGTTATTTATGGAAAAGATCTTTCTAATATCAAAATAAAAGAAGGGAATTTTGGTCTTGCGAATGTCGCTAGTACTGTTACGGATTTATTTGGTATTCCAAAAAATCCCCATTGGGAAGAATCTATTATTGAAATTAAACGGGATTAAATCCTGTTTTTTGTTATTAGGATAAGAATAGCTTTTTATTATTTACATGAATAAACTCAAGTAAAATACTTGGTACTAAATACGGATTGACAAAATCGACAAAAAGTAGTATAATAAGCCCAATTAAAGAGGGGGTTATATAGTGGAAGAGATTAACTTAGCGGAACTTTTTCGGTTTCTTATGTCTAAAATAAAATTTATTCTTCTAATGTCAATGGTATCTGTTGGTCTATGTATGTTTTATATTACTTTTCTTTTAACACCAATGTATCATAGTTCTACTACCTTGATATTAGTTGGTAATAATGAAAATCAAAATTTATCTTTAGTACAAAGTGAGGTTAACTTAAACCAAAACTTGGTTACTACCTATAGTGAAATTGTAAAATCAAGATCGGTTTTAAATCAAGTAATTGAGGAGCTAGGACTATCTTGTAATGCAGAGGAGTTATCAGGAAGGATTCATGTTACCTCGATTGAAGATACCGAAATTATTAAAATACAAGTATCGAATGAAGACAGTGAAATGGCAAAAGAAATAGCAACTGCAACGAGTGAAGTCTTTAGGAAAGAAATACAAAAAATTTATAAATTAACCAACGTTTCGGTTGTCGATGAAGCAAGCTTGGAAAGGGATCCTTATAATATCAATATTACCAAACAACTTTTGATTGCTGCTATCATAGGATTTGGTGGGGCATCTGCACTTGCCTTCTTAGTATTCTATTTTGATACTACGATTAAATCAAGTAAAGATATTGAAGAAAAATTAGGACTTGCTATTTTAGGAAATGTTACGGTCGCGAATAAGAATAAAGGGGGTAAAAAATAATGAGTAATGTTGAATTAATTGTTAATAATAATCCGAAATCATCTTTTAGCGAATCCATTAAGACGGTTCGTACGAATTTACAATTTTCCCTTGTTAATAGCAGTATAAAAACAATACTTTTGACAAGTCCAGAACCAGGAGATGGAAAAAGTTTTATTTCTGCTAATTTAGCCATTGCTTTTACATTAGAAAATAAGAAAGTATTACTAATTGATAGTGATTTACGAAAAGGTCGTCAACATCAAATTTTTAAAGTACATAATGATAAAACAAAGGGGTATTCGAATTTAATTTTATCACCAAAAGATGAGGCAACAATTAGAAGTTTTATTGTTCCGACTGGGGTAAAAAATTTAGATTTATTACCAAATGGAGCATTACCTCCCAATCCTTCTGAATTATTACTTTCTAGTAATAATCGGGAATTGATGGAGAAACTTCGTAGCATGTATGATATTATTATTTTTGATTGTGCACCTGTATTAGGATTAAATGATGCCTTAGTCATGACCAAGTTATCGGATGTGAATGTTGTGGTTGTCAAAAAGAAAAAAACAAAACTAGAAGTATTAGAAGAAGTAAAAAATAACTTCTCAAGAGTAAATGCAAAAATTGATGGTGTTATTTTAAATGGTGTCAAACAAAAAGATGCTTCTTACTATGGATATTATGGTGAGTAGTATGAGAGATATTCATTCTCATGTATCTTATGGTATTGACGATGGGGCAAAAACTAAAGAAGAAGCCATTGAACTTTTAAAAAGGGAAGAAGAAAAGAAAGTAACCGATATTATTCTAACCCCTCATTACATTAAAAATAGTAAGTATCAAGCAAATGAAGAGGTAAGAGAAAAAATAAGAAAAGAATTACAATCCCATACGAATATTAATTTGTATCTTGGTAATGAAGTATATATTTGTGAAGATATCCTATCATTATTAGAGAAAAAAGAAATCTCTACTTTAAATCATTCCAAGTATTTATTAGTAGAGCTTCCTATGACAAGTAAACTTAGAAACTTAGAAGATATTATGTATCAACTAATAAGAAATGGAATTATTCCTATTATTGCACATCCAGAAAGATATTTATATGTTCAACAGGATGTTTCTTATTTAAACAAATATCTAGAAATGGGAGTTTTGTTTCAAAGTAATTATGGTAGTATTCTAGGACTTTATGGTAAAAACGCTCAAAAAACAGTAAAAACTCTCCTAAAAAGGAACTATATTAGCTTTTTAGGGAGTGACTTACATGAGATTACCAAAAGTTATGATGTTACTAAATTACAAAAAAAATTAAAAAGAATGGTAAAAAATCAAGAAAGAATAGATGATTTATTAAAGAATAATATTTTAAAAGTGATTCACAATGAAAATATTTCGTAAACTCTATTTAAAGTAGAGTTTTTTGTAAATCCAATCTTTTATTCTTTTGGATATGATTCATATTTGATAGTCATAATAAATATATTTTAAGGAGGAGATTACGTTATGAGATTAGTAGCTAAAATTGTTAGTTTCTTATTAACCATTTCATTTTTTCTAACGATGTATTTTATTTATCATCTAAATATCCTACCAAACAAGTACTTTTTGATAATAGGTGTTGTTTTATTCGTCCTTGTTTTAGGACTTGATTTTAAATTAATACGTAAGAAAACAGGGGATGGAAGCAGAGTCTTTTTTACGATTTTTTCCACCCTTATGATAATAGCAAATGGCTATCTTCTTACTTATATTGATGCTACTCACGATTTTGTTAGTAGTATGACTAGTAAAAACCAAGAAGTGGTCACGTATCATGTATTAGCAAAAGAAAATACGTATGGGAAAATAAAAGAGTTAGAAAATCATACGCTATCTTATTTAGATACGGATTCCAATTATGATAATTTAAAAGTGCTTATCAAAAAAGATATTTCTTATAAAGAAAATAGTGTTACCGAAGTATCTAGATTGATTCATGATTTAGAAAATCAGGCTACGGATGCTATTTTATTAGAAGATAGTCATTATCAAATGTTAAAAGAAGAATACAAAGAGTTAGAAAAAGTGAAGATTGTAAAATCCTATCGTTTAATCGTAAAGAAAAAGCAAGAGCAAGAAGAAGTGAAAAGAACAACAAAAGATTCTTTTATCGTCTACATTAGTGGCATTGATACCTATGGGGCTATTTCTAGTGTTTCTAGAAGTGATGTGAATATGGTTGCGGTAGTAAATCCAAATACTTCTAAAATATTATTAGTATCGATTCCAAGAGATTATTATGTACAACTACATAATACGACAGGATTAAAAGATAAACTAACACATGCAGGTATTTATGGGGTTGATAAAAGTATCGGAACCATCGAGGACTTATTAGATATTGATATTAATTATTATATAAGACTTAACTTTTCTACTTTAACAAAGAGCATTGATTTATTAGGGGGAGTGGATGTCTACTCCGATTTAACCTTTACTCCATGGACTAATCAAAAAATTACCATAAAAGAGGGTATGAATCATATGAACGGGGAGATGGCTCTTGCTTTTGCCAGAGAACGTCATGCTTACACAACAGGAGATAGAAGAAGAGGAGAAAATCAACAAGCGATTCTTACGGCAATGATTAAGAAGATGACCGATAAGAGTAATATTATGAAGATAAAATCAATTTTAGCTTCTCTAGAGGGAACTTTTGAAACTAGTATGTCTTATGAAGATATTTCTAATTTTATCAAGATGCAACTTTCTGAAAATATTAACTGGGATATTACTTCCATTAGTTTAGATGGTACTGGTAGCATGCAAAAGACATATAGTATGGGTAACCGAAATTTATATGTTATGATTCCAGATATGAATACGATTATAAAAGCTCAAGAAGAAATTCAAACGGTTTTAGCTGGAGATCATTAAGAGATGAAGAAGTATATAGCTTTTACTTTTCTTTTTCTTTGGTTAGTCATTATTTTTCTATTTTCTTGTGAGAGTGCAAAAGATTCTACCAAAACAAGTAAATCTTTTACCAAACAAGTAATTGTGGTAGTTGAAAAAATAACGAAGATTGATTTGGATGAGATGGGAAAAGATAAGGTGATTGATAAAACTTTTAAAGTGGTAAGAAAATTCGCTCATTTTTTCGAGTACTTTGTATTAGCAGTACTTCTGATGTTCGTTTTTCAATATTATTTGGAAGTAAATATAAAATTGGTAATCCTAGTATGTTGCATAGGTCTTCTTTATTCGATAACTGATGAATTTCATCAACTATTTGTACCAGGAAGAACGGGAAGAGTAGTGGATGTTTTAGTTGATTTTTTAGGTATTTGTTTGGGTAGCTTTTCTTACTATTTCATTTATGGTAAGGATAGAAAAAATAGTTGTTTTAGAACGAAATCTAATTACGGAAGAAGGAAAAAAGAATGAGAAATGAAAAACTTATGTGAATATGAAAAAGCAAAATGATGTTAGAGTTACTATACAAACGATTCAAAATACTAAGGGATTTTAAAAGAATGTAAAAATTATGATAGGGAATACCATAATTTTTTTAATTTATAACTTATTTTCTTTTATCACCAAGCATTAAGCGAATGGTTCCTTGATCTTCTAATTTTTCTTTTGCTTCTGGAGATTGGGAAACAATATATTCTCCTTCGCCAGAATATTCTATGGTGAAATTAGGTAACATTTTTTTCACTTCTTCTTTTTTCATACCAACTACGTTAGGAACTTCATAAGTTACTTTATCCGTCCATTCTAAATCCTTTTCCATTTCATTTTCTTGTTTTGGAATATCTAAGGCTTCAATGATATCTAATGTAATTTTTCTAGCAAATGGAGTAGTGGTGTAACTGGATAAAAGGGCAGTGTTTTTCGGATTGTCGATAGCAAGGTATAAAACGGCTTCTGGGTCATTCGAAGGGACAATGCTAACGAAGGACATGATATAGTTATTAACTAAGTATTTTCCATCTTTTGCTTTTTGAGCGGTACCTGTTTTTCCACCAATGCGGTATCCTTCAATAAATGCCTTTTTTCCTCCCCCTTTTGCTACGACACTTTCTAAGGCACCACGCATAATTTTTGATGTTTCTTTGGATATGGTTCTTCTTACCAGTTCTTTATAATTTTCATCAATGATTTCATTGGTAAGGGGTTCATTTACACTTTTTAGAATATAAGGTTTATATAAATATCCACCATTAATAACGGATGATATCGCAGTAACTTGTTGAATAGGGGTAACAGAAACTCCTTGCCCAAAGGCAGTCGTTGAAAGTTCTACATTTCCAACTTGATCCAAGTTAAATAAAATTCCTTTCGATTCTCCCGTTAAATCCACTCCTGTTTTCTCACCAAAACCGAATTTGTTGATATAGGAAAATAATCGTTCTTTTCCAAGAAGCTGTCCTAATTTGACAAAACCAGGGTTACACGAGTTCTGAAGTACTTGCATAAAAGTTTGGTCCCCATGTCCTCCTGCTTTCCAACATTTTAAAACAGAACCTTCTACATTGACAGAACCGGAATCAAAGAAATGGTCTTTTTCTAAATCTACCACTTTTTCTTCTACCGAAGCAGCTGTTGTGATGATTTTGAAAGTAGAACCTGGTTCATAGGAGGCAAAGATTGGTAAATTTCGATTCAAAGTCTCTGCATTATATTTTTGATAGTTATTTGGATCAAAGTTTGGTCTACTACTCATGGCTAGAATTTCTCCCGTTTTTGGATTCATCACAATCGCTAAAGCCATATCTGGAGAAAATTTATCCACAATGTTATTTAGTTCTCGTTCGATGGATTTTTGAATGTTGATATCAATCGTTAGCTGGATATTCATTCCATTGACTGGTTCTACATAAATATCAGATAAGTTTAATTGATTTCCTTTCGCATCTGAAAAATATTTAATCGCTCCATTGGTTCCGGTTAAAATATCATCATATTGTAATTCTAATCCAGAAAGACCTTGGTTATCAATACCAACATACCCAATCGAGTTGGATAGTAAGTTCCCATAAGGATAATTTCTTTTGGATTCTTTTACTAGATAAACCCCATCAAGATGAAGACTATTAATTTTATCAGCAATCTCAAAAGATAACCTTCTCCCTTCGGGATGAACTCTTTCAATAGAAGCTTTTTTGTAGACATGTTTTTTCATCTCATCATAACGAACATTTAATATTTCAGAAAGCTTTTCGGTTACTTCTTTTTTCTTTTTTATTTGGTTAGGGATTAATACTAAGCTGGTTGTTGTTACATTATCGGCTAATACATTCCCATTTCGATCTAGAATTTTTCCACGATCTGCTTGTACTTCTAAATCTCTACTCCAAAGATCATTTGCTAAAGATTTCAATTTTTTATAATCGAATACTTGTATTTTAAAAACTCTTAGTACAATGGATGCAAAAATAACAATAAATAGGAGTAAGACAATTTTAATTCTTTTATCAATACTTTTAAAAAACATAATCCACCTCTATTAGTAACTATGTGAAGAAGGGAGCAAATAGAAGAGGGATAATCCTACAAAAAAAGACAAATAATATAGATAAGGAGTAGATTTTTTTCTTCTTGCCATTCGTTAGAAAGTTTTTCCATTTCCTAATTTATTATTAGTAAAAAATAAAGAACTTCCTCCTTCTATAAGATAAATGTTAACATTAGTTGTCAAATTTCCAATCGTGATTGATGGTAAGCAAGAGAAAAATAAAGTATAATTTAAATGTATTGGAGGAGTTTTTAATGAATATAGGAGATATGATTTTAAAATTGAGAAAAGAAAAAGGACTTTCTCAAGAAGAAGTAGCAGAAAAATTAAATGTTACGAGACAAACAGTTAGTAAGTGGGAAACAGGAGAGTCAAAACCTGACTTTGATAAAATTATACCACTTTGTGATTTGTTTTCTATTACAACTGAAGAGTTATTAAGAGGAAAGAAATTAGAGGAGATAAAAGAAGAAAAAGTACCAAAAAAAGATATCAAAAAAGAAAGAGCAAAAGTATTAAGTATTTGTACTTTTCTATATTTTCTTTCTATTAGTTGGATTATTTTTATGGAATCTTTAAACATCATAGAAAGTGAATATGTAGTGTGTGGTTTCTTACTGATTTGTGCAGCATCTACTAGTATTTTAATTTATCACTTTGTATCTACGAAAAAAGAGATGGAAAAAGAAGAGAGAAAAAAGGATGAGAAAGAAAAGGAAATAGATGGTATCATTGCCCTTATTTTTACCTTTCTTTATTTATATCTTAGTTTTACTACGATGATGTGGCATATTACTTGGCTAATTTGGATTGTATATTCAATAGTTATAAAGATTATCCATTTTATAATTCTTCTTAGCAGGGGGGATTTTGATGAATAAAAATAAGATGGTTTTAGAAATGATATTATTAGGTGTAGTAGCAGTTTTTATTATTACTTTGATGTTTTCTATGATGAATGGGAACATAGGATTTCCTATAAAACTAGGAGAAACGACAGAAGAAAAGGTAATTTCAAAAAAAGAGTATTCGACCAAGAAAATAAAATATATTGATATGGATACGATATCAGCAGATGTCTTTCTCTATCAGAGCGAGGGGAAGGATATCAAGGTTGAAATTTATGGATCTGAAAAAGATGCCGATAAGTATCAAGTAGAGGTAGAAGAGCAAACGTTAAAAGTGGTACAAAAAAAGGAAAACAATTTCTGTATTGGTTTTTGTTATGGGAACCAAAAAATTAACTTGTATTTACCAGATACCTATCAAGAGAAAATAAAAATACATTCTATCTCTGGTGATGTTATTTCGAAAAAAGAATTAGCCTCTAGTTTGGATTTACAAACAGTAAGTGGGGATATTCATTTGGAAAGTGCTTCTTCTTTAAAAGCCAAAACAACCAGTGGAGATATGAAAATTAGAAAGTTAGGAAACTTTTCTTTAGAAACGGTTAGTGGAGATATTGAAATAGACGATGTAACACTTACCAAAGATGCTACGATTCATACGGTAAGTGGAAATGTAGAAATTGCAAAAACAAATGATATTTATATGATAACACATACAACCAGTGGCGATGTTGATATTCAAAAGAATAATCGATATGCTAATGTGGAACTAAGCGTTACAACAACGAGTGGCGATATTGAGATTGGTTAAAAAAATGAACTATAATTTCATATTTTCTTCTATTTATGATAATATTATAGATAGGAGGAAATTTATGGAACAATTAGAAAAGAAAAAAGTTTGTGGATTTTATCCATTAACAGAAGAAGAGAAAAAAGAAGTATTTGAGTTTAGTAAGCCTTATATTGAATTTTTAAATAAAGCAAAAACAGAAAGAGAAGTAAATAAAGAAATCATTAAAGAATTAGTGGAAAATGGTTTTGTGGAAGTAAATCAGTTAGAAGAATTGCATAGTGGAGATAAAGTTTATTATAATAATCGTGGAAAGGGTGTTTATGCAGCCATCATTGGAGAGAAGAATTTAACAGAGGGAATGCAGATTGTTGGTTCGCATATTGATTCTCCAAGACTCGATTTAAAACCAAATCCTTTATATGAAGATGCAAATCTTGCTCTTTTGAAGACACATTACTATGGAGGTATCAAAAAATATCAATGGACGACCATTCCTCTTGCGATACATGGAGTTATTGTGAAAGCAAACGGAGAAAAAATGGAGGTATCGATTGGAGAAGAGGAGGGTGACCCTATCTTTATGATAACGGATTTACTTCCCCATCTAGCTCAAAATCAAGCCGATAAACCATTAAAAAGTGCGATTGAAGGAGAAGCTTTAAATTTAGTCGTGGGTAGTATTCCAGATGGAGATTCTGAAAACGCGATAAAGAAGAATATATTAAAGATTTTAAATGATAAATATGGTATCACAGAAATTGATTTTTATAGTTCGGAGATTGAAATTGTACCTGCGTTTAAAGCAAGAGATTTAGGGTTTGATCAAAGTATGGTTGCATCCTATGGTCAAGATGACCGGGTTTGTGCTTATGCTTCTTTAAAAGCCATCCTAGACTGTAAATCCTCTACTTATACACAAGTAGCTATTTTTGCAGATAAAGAAGAAATTGGTAGTGTGGGTAATACAGGAATGTGTTCTGAAGTTTTTGACTATTTTGTTAGTCTCTTACTAGAAAAGACGAATGAAATGGATGGGAATGCTTTAAAAAAAGTATATTGTCATTCAAAGATGCTATCTGCGGATGTTGGGGCAGGAGTGGACCCTAATTATCAGGAAGTTTCGGAAAAGAATAATTCCTCTTACATCGGTTACGGGGTAGAGTTAAATAAATATACAGGTTCTCGTGGTAAGAGTGGAGCAAGTGATGCCAATGCGGAGTTTGTTGCCTATATTCGGAATATTTTTGAATCAAATGGTATTAAGTATCAAGTATCAGAACTTGGAAAAGTGGATATTGGTGGAGGAGGAACCATTGCCTACATTTTAGCGAATAAAGGAATGGATGTCATTGACTGTGGTGTTCCCGTCATTGCGATGCATTCTCCATATGAAGTAACGAGTAAATACGATATTTATTCTGCTTATACCGCTTATAAAGCTTTCTTTGAAAGTGACCAAACAGTACGTTATTAAAAGAATTTCAAATGAAGTTCTTTTTTAATATTTGTTAAAGAAAATGATTGATAAATAAAGAATATTCTATATCTGCAAGCATAAATGTCTTGACAAGATTAATCCAGTGAATACAATACACACTAAAAAATACAAGGTTTGTATTATTGTTTTGGTACATAAATCTGTACACTATTGTAAATTATTTGTTCAATTCCTTCCTAAGGTTAATTCGAAATGTTATATTATAGATATAAGGATGTGATAGTATGAATTATGAAACAGGAGAAGAATTCTTAAATAAACTATATAAAGATATGTATATGAGTGATGTTGTCATGCATACAGCAGAAAAACAAGATAGTCCAGAAAAAAGGATT
Source organism: uncultured Bacilli bacterium (assembly GCA_910586865.1). Classification (GTDB taxonomy): domain Bacteria; phylum Bacillota_I; class Bacilli_A; order RF39; family UBA660; genus UMGS995. The sequence goes on along the minus strand of CAJUIY010000040.1, from coordinate 1,849 downwards.
TCTAAATATATGGAACGCTTAGAAAATGTTCATGAAATTGCTAAAAGTAATAGTCATAAAATGGATTTATTAAAACAGTTTTATTACCAAAAATATGTCATAAAAGAATTACCAGAATCTTATATTAATTTACAAAAGAAAATTTATAGAGAACAAGGCAAAGGAGAATTAGCAGTAACAGAAGAAGAAATGTTAAAACAAGCACAAGAAGAACAAAAAAGTTCATTAAACTATTGGATAGAATATTTAACAAGTGATGATGCAATGTACCCAATGTGGTTTAAATATTATGCTTTTCAAGGAATGCTAGGGTTAGGTAAGTTTGATAAAGAAAAGAGTGTATTTACTAAACGTACAAAAACAATGGTAGATGGATTTTTAGAATTAAATCCTGAAATATTAGCCCAAATCTATACTGTTTTGAGTCATGAAATTGGAGAATATGATTTAGATCAAGAAGAGATAAAAGCATTAGAGAAGGGAGACAGTTTCAAAAAATTATATACTTATTATTTAACAAAACAAGGATTTCAAACAAATTCTAATGAAACAGATGGTATTTGGATTAAATATGAACAGGGAGATAATTATCAAGAATTATTAGAATCTATACAAGGGAAAAATACAGGATGGTGTACAGCAGGGAAAAATACATGCCAGACTCAATTACAGAATGGAGATTTTTATGTTTATTACACAAAAGATGAAGAAGGAAAATATACAAATCCAAGAATTGCAATTAGAATGGATGGGAAGGATTCAATAGCTGAAGTAAGAGGAGTTGGAAAATTTCAAAACTTAGAAGAAAATATGATAGAAATTGCTGATAAAAAGTTAGATGAATTTCCAGATAAAAAGGAATATAAAAAGAAAGTTCATGATATGAGATTGCTTACTGAAATTGATTATAAGAATGATAAAGCACAAGAATTATCAATAGAGGAAATAAGATTTTTATATGAAATAGAGAGTAAAATTATCGGATTTGGTTATTATGACCCAAGGATAAATGAGATAAGACAAAAAAGAAATAACATTGCAGATTTAAATACTCTATTTTTTGTATATAAAAGAATAGATAACAATTTAAATTTGGATTATTTAAAAAACGCAAATGGTTTAAAATTACCAGAAACTATTAATGGAACCCTTGATTTAAGAGATTTAGCCAGTGCAGAAGGTTTAGAATTACCAAATACTATTAATGGAGACCTTGATTTAAGAGGGTTAACCAGTGCAGAAGGCTTAAAATTACCAGAAACTATTAATGGAGAACTTGATTTAAGAGGTTTAACTAGTGCAGAAGGTTTAAAATTACCAAATACTATTGATGGAGACCTTAATTTAAGAGGTTTAACTAGTGCAGAAGGCTTAAAACTATCAGAAACTATTAATGGAACCCTTGATTTAAGAGGGTTAACCAGTGCAGAAGGTTTAAAATTACCAAATATTATTAATGGAAACCTTGATTTAAGAGGGTTAACCAGTGCAGAAGGTTTAGAATTACCAAATACTATTAATGGAGACCTTGATTTAAGAGGTTTAGCCAGTACAGAAGGCTTAAAATTACCAAATACTATTGATGGAGACCTTAATTTAAGAGGTTTAACTAGTGCAGAAGGCTTAAAACTATCAGAAACTATCAATGGAACCCTTGATTTAAGAGGGTTAACCAGTGTAGAAGGTTTAAAATTACCAGAAGCTATTAATGGAGCTCTTAATTTATATAGTTTAACCAGTGCAGAAGGTTTAAAATTACCAGAAACTATTAATGGAGACCTTGATTTAAGAGGCTTAACCAGTGCAGAAGGCTTAAAATTACCAGAAACTATCAATGGAGATCTTAATT
>CAJUIY010000039.1 GCA_910586865.1 uncultured Bacilli bacterium | reverse complement strand
AAAATAAGATATAAAAATTAAATTATTTACATCTTAAAGTATACTTGTAATTTGTGTTATACTAAAATTCTAAATGCAAAAGCTAATAATAATGCTATTAACAAACTATAAACACTATTTTTAGGATTTACATATAACACTAATATTGTTCCTATAAACAAAATAGTATCAATTATACTTTTAAAATAAAAATACCCAACTCCTATACTAAAAGATGATATTAACATTATAGTAAGGATTATGCTACTAATAATAATTGATATTTTTTCTTTTCCCTTTGCATACCAACAAATAAAGGCAAGTATTGGTGTTATCATAGTTATTCCATACCAAATCATCATATAGTTTTTAGGATTAAAACCACTAAAATAAATTGTATATAAATGGTAACTTACTGTCATACCTACAAAAAACAAAAATACATTCAAACTTGCTCTTAATGGTGTCTTACTAAATACTGAAATGGTAGCAGCAATAAAGATCCATATTCCAAACAAAGAAAATACATTTCTTAAATCTAATATTCCAAATATATGTTTCCACCATATTGTATCATCAATGCTTAAATTATCTAGCCATTTAGAAAATATCCCCAATATTATTCCTAATAAAAATATTGAACTTGTATTTAATATTTTCCTACTTATTTTTAGACTTCTATCAGGAATTCTAATTTTTTCCAAAAATTCTTTCATACTTGCTCCATTCTAAATTGTAATTTTTTCTATTTTGCGATAAATCTATAAATTGCATAAGCAACCCATATAAGCCAAGAGAATGCCCATATATCAAATATAAGACTTACTGTTAAATACACAATAGCCACTATGATTGCTATTAACCAATTCATAATTTTTTTCTTATCCATAATTACATCTCACTTTCAAATTGTAATTTAGCGATTGCCTTTATAATCAATATTGGCTAATTTTGCTTGTTTACACAAATCTTTTGTTTGAATTTTATATTGTTTTCCATCTTTTATGGTATAAGTTCCACATTGTCTAAACTCAAAATTAACATTCTTTCTTATACATTGTTCTCTAATATCTAATGCCCAGTCATAATTAAATATCCTAGCATTTATATCAGATTCTCCACCAACTACAACTAATTCAATATTATCGAAATATTTTTCAATGTCTATTTTTTCTAATAATGGTTGTGCTGTTATACATTTATGTTTTATTGGCAAATCTTTAAATATCGATAATTTATAATCTGCATTTTTTTGATTTTCAATAGTGCAACATACAACTACATTATCGTATCCATCTTCCCAGTCATCTGGAATACATTTCATAAATCTATCAATTCTTTTTGTTAGAAACAAAAAAGTACAGTCCTGTCTTTCTTTAATCATTTTCCAACATTCATTTCTCCACTTATCTGCTTCTTCTATTAGAAAATCAGTAGAAAAACATAAATAAACAATTCCAGATTTCATTTTATAATTACCATTTTTTAATTTTTCTATTGGTTTTTCAAAGTCTTTTGTTTTTACTATATCATTTGTATCGACATTTCTTTTTGAATCGCCTTTATGAATATAGCAATGTAAACAACCATCACTACATTTTTTACACCCTTGCCACGGATTCCACATTGCCATATTATTTTACTCCTAAAATCTTGATTTTTCATAGTTGTAAGGAATACTTGTACCTACAACTACATCTTCTATTTTTTCAATAATTAACCAATCGTCCATATTTCCTTGATGGTCAAAATCTAATGCTGTAATTTCTTCTACATTTGTAAATTCAACTAGACATAAGCATTTTTTGTGCCATCTTTCTTTTTGCTTATCAGTTAACTGTAATTGATTATTATTATCTTCAATAGTTTTTGTTATTTCTTCATCACTTAATTTTACATAGTTTTGAACATCTTTTACAACTGCCTTTGCTGTTATCTTTTTTGTTCCTTTTTCCATAAAATAAAGTATCTCATCTTTAAATACTCTGCTATGTGGTATTTTTCTTCCTGCTGCACCTCTTATAATCATTGTTTTACTACCATCTAAAATCTTATTTAATTCTTTTGATTTATCATCACAATATACTAAATGTACCATATTTTAATTCTCCTTTTTATTTTTAATCTCAGCGATAACTTACTATTTGTCTTTCTATTTAATTATACCAAAAAAAAGAGTAAATCTTAAATTTACAAACTACTTGTTCTTCTTAATTGGGTGTCTGATAACTGTTTTTAATTTACTTACATCACATTTTCTTGGATCACTTAAATAGATTTCATGATGCAATCTTTTATCGGTTATATCTAATACATATCCATTTTCTTCAGCAAATTTATGCATTAAATCAACTGTTATTGGCTCATCATTATAAGAACCCAAGTGCATACATTGAACACATACACCCTCATCATAAGATAAAAATTCAACTCTTGAAAAATCTTGTTTCTTTTTCTTTGTTGCCTCTTCTATAGCCCAATTAAAATCACTCTTTGTTACAAAATCTGGTAATCTAATAACGGATATAAAGTGCATGGCACCTTTATTTTTATAATCAATAGTTCCATTCATACCATCTTGCCACCAAAAACCCTCAAGTGGTGGAACGACAAACTCAAAGAACCCGTCCATTTTATGAGTACCTTTATAGCTCATTTTAATTGTATAAGCAATACCATATAATAATCCTATCGTATTTTTATAATCCCCATTTTCTTCATTTGGATTTCCTTGCCCTCTAACTGCAATATAATTCATTTTAGGTACTTCTATTATACTTGGTTTATTCTTTGGCATATAAAACTCTTTGTATTCTTTTTTAAAGTCAAAAGCCATATCTTTTCAACTCTCTTTCTAATTATCATTTATTTCACTTTTTTATAAATACTTTCACAAGATTTACAAGTGATTTTCATTTCATAATTTGACACTTTTTTCTCTAATATGGTAATTAAAGGTTCTTTATCTTTTGGACAACAAAATCTATTTTTTATCGTAACCAATTCATCACTACCATTTTTTCCTAATTTACTATCTTCAAAATCTAATAATATACTACCAGTACTTCCACAATTACATTTATATTTTAATTCTAATCTATCATAAGTTGCATAACATAAATAACCTATATTTTCATTACACTGATCACAGTACATCCATCCTCCATAATTAGTTGCTAATCTTGTATTTACTAATTCTTTATTTTTTACTACTCTTGCCATAAAATCTATCTCCTTTTCAATTGTAATTAATTAGTTACTTTTATTTATTTCCTTGCTCAACTTTTCTGGCATACGCCTTGATCCCCTTATTGCCTTAATACCATATTCCTTTAATTTAGATAAAGTATATTTTCTTTCATCATATCTTTCTAATAATTTAATTTTCATAACACGATTCATTGATATATTTTTATCCTTATAGTTATAAGGAATATTTACTTCGATTGCTTCACACTGATAAAGAATAGCAGAATATGGGTTAGCAACATATAAATAAATTTTATCTCCTACTTTAATATCATTCGATTGTTTCCATTCTATCATATCTTTATCGTTAAAACAATTGATAACATCATAGTATTTTGGGTTTGCAGGAATAATCCATTCATCTAGTGTTTCTGTATACTGATGACTAATCCTAACACACTCCATTACCTCTTCATCTGTTAATGTATTATCTAAAATAATGGTAACCCAATTCTTTTTGTTCATATGATAGGACGGATAAAATCCTTTTTTCTTTAATAAATCTGGTATTTTTTTATCTTCTAATTTTACATTAATAACTTCTACTTCTCCTGTACTTTCTTTATCGATTTTACTCTTCTCAATATTCAAAATAAGTCCATACCATTTTTCGTTATTTGGATTTCTAAAAATTCCATATCCAGGAAATTTTTCCCAAGCAAACTCTGGTTCATCATTGTATTTATCTATTATTTTCTTAGTAATTCTATTTGCTTGTTCTGTCATGAAATAAAGTTTTTCAAAGCAATGTTTTCTAATATCTTTTAAAATACTTTTATACTCTTCACGAACACTATTTACAAATTCGCCTACTGAATTTTCAATACGAAAGTTAAGATATTCATCACCTACATTCAAATCATATACTTTCCCCTTAACAACTCCTTGCTCATTAATTACAATGTCTGCTTTAAAACTATTCATAAAGATTTTTGAATAATTGTAAACATTTTCACTTTTCGTAAACCCATAAGGAATTAAAGTATCTATCTTTATTCTTGTTCTTTTAAAAATCTCATTTTCAATATCCATAAAACATCCTTCTTTTTTCATTACTATTTTTCTAAAAAATCAATAAATCACCTTCCTCAATTTTTTCAAAGTGTGTTTTGCTATCTCATACTTTTTCAAAAAATTATACTATTCTCTTAAAAAGAATAGTTTTTTCTTTCATCGATATCTTTCCAACTTCATATCCATATTCCTTTGATTCTTTCTTATAAGTTAGAAAGGAATGGTCGATATCAAATCCTAAAATATTTTTAATTTCTTCATAAGATAATTTATAGTTTTCCTTACTATTTTCTTTTAAATATCTCCATAATGGCTCATATTTACTCATTACGATACACCTCTTTTTTATTTTAACTAAATAATATTTTGTTTCTGCTCCTTTAAAAATTAGAATTTTTCTTTACAAATATTGATAATTGTTTCGTTATCATGTTTTTGATTTTTTATAATCTTAAATGTTTCCTTTTTCGTGTTCTTATGGCATCTTACCACATCATAGAAAAAGGTATCATAATAAATGGTATCATCTATTGTAGTAATTGTTGTTGAAAATATAGGAGGTCTTTTATTATAAGAAACTCCTACATAATCTAAACATAGAATCATTCCCATATATCCTAGAAAAAATAAAACTGTAAAAATAAAGTTTTTAAGACTGGATTTTGACTTTATTAATGGAAAGAAACCGATAGTAGAAAGTAAAATACCTATTATAATACTGAAAGAACAAGAATGACTATCAGGATGAAATGCCATTAATCCTAATGTACTAATAAACACTCCAGATAATAGTAGTATGAAACCAATCATTTGATTTTTCTGCTTCATTTTTTTACTAGAATAATCGATCGTGTTCATCATATTCTCTTCCCATTTTTCTTGATTATTCCCCTCCTTTATTTTCTCACCACTTAATAATTCGTTTATTGTAATATGAAGAATTTCACATAGAGGTTTCCATAAGGATAAGTCTGGCATATTTTTACCATTTTCCCAATTACTAACAGAACGATCTGTAACTCCTAATTGTTCTGCTAATTGTGATTGTGTTATTTTTTTTGATTTTCTGCATTCAGAAATAAACTTTCCTATTTTTTCTTGATTCATAATATTTCTCCTTTCACACTTATTTTATAATGTAAAAGTATTTTTTAACACGAAGCAAAACTTGAGTGATTCCTAAATTTATCTATCATTATTTAAATAGTATTTTCCTTTTTTAAAGACAAGCGTCTTATCCTTTACCATCATTAACAGATAAGGGTTCTTTGCAATATGCGTTGGTAAATCTTTTATTTTTATTCCATTTTCTATAGAGGTTGCATGGTGTTCTTTAAAATAATTTAGAATATCTTCTTTTGAAGTCAAAGTATCCTTTTTATATTTTGTATTCATAAAAATCAAATACGACACCCCGCCTACACAGAAAACAATGATAAAAACCTTTATCAACAAATACATATTCATTCCTCCTCAATTGTTATGGATAACTCTTTCTATTTATTTCCTTACTTAATCATACTTTTTGAATCTTGTATTACCTTGATTTAGAAAAAGTATATTTATTTTTGTCATAATTCTCTAATCCTTATCATTTCATTATTTAAAATAAACAGAAACGAATCCTTTCTTTTTTATTGTATCATCAAAAATAAAAAAAGCATATAAAGTACATAAAATTTATTTTCCTATAAGTAAAAAAAGAGAAAATAAATACGATTTGCTCCATTCATCATAATTTAATCTTCCATTTTTATTATCATATCATAAGCAGTGGAACATTCTTCTTTTGATAATTTTGTTTCCTTAACTAAATATTCTATTGCTTCATCTCTATTATCAAAATCTTTTAATATAGATCTTACTTCTTTGAATTTTTCAATAACTGTTTCCATTTCATTATTCATAATTTCGCCTCAATTCTAAATGATCATTTGCTAGTTAATATAATTTAACAATGGTTTTAGATATTCCTTATTCGTCCAATCGCATTTTTCTCCAATTGTGCTCATCAATGCTTTCATCCAAGGCTCATAAGTGTTTGGATCTTTCTTTGCTACCCACTTTTGTAACATCTTGCATAGAGTTCTATCTTTAAAAGTCATATTTTCTTCATCCCAAGCACCTCTACCATAAAATGTAGGAATATTTTTTAAATCTTCTTTCAGATTATGTGCTTTAACTTCATTAAATGCCTGTTCTTCAAATGGAGATGCCCCCACACAAAATATAGCTATTTTTTTGTTTTTTAATATCTCATAATTTTTTCTTAAAAATGATAAACCTGCTATACCAGAAGCATAAATTCCACCACATAAAATTATGGTATTGTATTTACAAACATCTTTTATCTTTGCGTTTTGTGTCTCGACACAATCAAATTTTGTTTCTTCCATTAGCCAATCTACATACTTTTTTGTTGCACCATACTTTGATTGATAAATTATTATACCTTTTTCCATATTTTCTATCTCACTTTCAAATTCTAATTGGAATTATAGAATAATACCTAGTATTCCTAATATTAAAAATATAATACTAATAATTAGTGTACCATGAAATTCTTTTATCGTTACCACTTCTGGTTTGTCTTTTTTAAAATAAATAGTGATTTCTCTTTGTAAATTTTTGTTTGGAAAATCATCATAAGAAGTAGTTATACTTTCTAGCGAATATCCTATATATTCTTTATTGTTATACTGATACTTAACTTTATAAGGATATGATTCTACACCTTTATAACTTTTAATTGGACTACCATATCCAATAATAACACCTTTTGCACATTGCCCTAAAAATATATAAATCAATCGCTTGTATATAAGAACAAAGGAAATAACACATAAAAATATTCCGAGTATCGTCACGATATTACCTCTCTTCCGAATTATAATTTCATTATGCTATTTTTGCTCCAAAAGGTGCTAATGATAATTTTGCAATCTTAAAAAACTGGATACCAAAAGGAATTCCCACTATCGTTAGACACCATAAAAAACCGAATATTAAATTTTCTAATGCCATAGGTATTCCAAAGAATAATATCCATACTAAATTGGCAAGCAATGATGGTACTCCTCCACCATATTCGATTTCTTTACCAAATGGGGCAAAGGACATGGATGCAAATTTAAAACATTGCTTACCATAAGGAATTCCTACTATTGTTATACACCATAATAGACCTGACAAAATCCATGAAAGTCCACTAAAAAGTCCTCCAAAAACAAACCATAAAACGTTCCCTAAAAAATTCATAACACCCATTCCTTCATCACTTTACCATCTTGGCAGATTATTATTTTCTTTCTCTTTAATTATATCAAAAAAAGAGTAAATCTTAAATATGATCTACTCGATAAAACTACTTTTCTTTTTGATCTATTATTAATTTTTTGATTTTACTGGTATCTTGAATATAGAGTTCCGTATAGCCGCATTCAGAACATACTGCACATTTCAGTTTTCCTAAATTGTCTTTAAATATGCCCTGTTGTGTAATTTTAATTCCGTATGCTCCGCCTTCCACTTTAACATCTAAATCCTCTACCATTTCTACATTACATCTCATACATTTTCTCATCCTATAACCTCACTTTTCACTTACTAGTCTTTACTCCATTTATAGTATCCTGATAAAGCAAATCTTATAGATATGCTTTTAAATGGTACCCACTATTACTTTTTTTCTTTTTTTAGTATTAGAAAAAAATTCCTTTTATACATTATGATTCTTTTATAAAGTTATCATTCTATTACTATTATTCGTTGTTATGAATATCCTTTCCTATTGATATTATCTTATTTTTTCTACCTATAGGCTATTTCGATATATGAAAATCTAATGCTTCTATTTTTTTTATTACTTCTTCTAACGTCTTTTCTTTTTTTACTTCTAAGGTTAATGTTTTTTCTTCTAAAGAAAGTTCATAAGAACTAATCCCTTTAATAGAAGACAAAACGTTTTTTATTCTATTAACACATCCTTCACATTTCATTCCTTCAATTTTTAATTCTATCTCTTTCATTTTCTCACTCTCCCAAATCTTAATGAATTTAATACGACAGTTAAACTACTACAAATCATCGCTATACTTCCAAATGCAGGTGTCATATGAATACCAAAATCACGCAATAATCCCATAGCGATTGGTATCATACAAATATTATAGAAAAATGCCCAAAATAAATTTTGTTTGATTATGTGATAAGAACCTTTACTGATGGTTATTAAGTCTAAAATATTTGCCATATCATTATTCATTAGAATAACATCTGCAGAATCCATAGCAATATCTGTACCATCATTTACACTAATTCCTATTGTGGCACTAACTAGTGCTGGTGCATCATTGATTCCATCTCCAACCATGATAACTTTTTTACCCTGATCCATTAGTTTTTTGATATGTTTTGCTTTCTCCTGTGGTAATACGTTTGCGATTACTTTTGTGATTCCAAGTTCATTTGCAATTATTTTGGCAGTTACTTCATTATCTCCTGTTAACATAACCACTTCCATATTCTTTTGATTAAAAGTAAGAAGCGTATCCTTTATATCCAATCTTATAATATCGCGAACTCCAATAAGTCCAATTATAACATTATCCTCAATAACATAAATGATACTACATCCATTTTGAACTAGGTAATCATAATCTTTTTTATGGATATTTTTTATTTTTTGTTTTGATAATACCTTATCATTTCCTAGATAATATTCCCTATTCCTTATCTTTCCATAGATACCCAGACCATTTATTATTTTAAAATCACCTACTCCAAGCTTATTGGTTACTTTAAATGCAGTACTAATTGGATGAGAGGATTTCTCTTCAAGATTAGCAACCATATTTAATAAGTCATTATCCTTATATTCTGAATAATTAAAAAACTTAAATATATTTAATTTACCAAAAGTTAACGTACCTGTTTTATCCAGTACAATGGTATCAATATCTCTTGCTTTTTCTAAAACTTCGCTATTTCGTAAGAATAATCCTTTTTTCGCACATAGTCCATTACTTACAACAACTACTAATGGTACTGCAAGTCCTAAAGCACAGGGGCAAGCTACTACCAGTACCGTAATCATATGAAGGAATGATTCTTCCAGCGATACCCCACATAATAATTGTATTAGAAAGGTTAAGATAGAAAGGGTAAGAATAACAGGTACAAAATAACCACTGACTCTATCGGCTAACTTTTGAATTTTACTTTTGGTATTTGTTGCTCCAACAACTAGCTTTACTATTTCAGATATCGTGGTTTCTCTTCCAATTTTTTTTGCTCTATACTCGATATATCCATCATAACTAATGGATCCTGCAATGACCTTACTACCTTTTTCTTTTAGTACAGGAATACTCTCTCCTGTGATAAAACTTTCATCCACATAAGCTTTTCCTTTTTCCACCACACCATCTACTGCCATTTTATTCCCCGATTTACAGATTAATAAATCTTCTTTTTTCACTTCATCTATGGATACGGATTTTTCTTTACCATCTACTTTTAAAATCGCATTTTGTGGTGTAATCGTTACTAATTTTTTAATAGCTTCTTTTGTCTTATCTTTACTGGTATCTTCAATATACCTTCCTAATTTAATAAAATAAAGAACCATACAAATTGATTCAAAATATAAACTTCCCAAATATTCGCCTTTTCCCAAGATGATGTTGATATACCCATAAAAACTATATAGAAAACTAAATAGTACACTAAGCATTACTAAGGTATCCATGTTAGGCATTTTATGGAGCAAATTCTTGATACCACTTTTTATGATATCTACTCCATACCATAAAAACACAAAAGCCGAAATCAACATCATCGTTGCCAAAACAATTGGATAACTAGGATTCAGAAACGGAATACTAGGTAATTTTAACATATGCCCCATCGACACATACATAATAAATAAAATAAAGATTCCTAATAAAATTAATTTTACTTTATCACCATTATTGGTATCGATGTCATCTATTCCCTTAAATTCTCCTAAACTTTCAAATCCAGCTTCTTTTATATAGCATTCTAGCTTTTTTCTGTTTATATTTTCATATTCAATAGTCGCAATCGATAACACTAAATTTACATTCGCATTTTTTACTCCTATCTGTTTATTTAAGTATTTTTCTAATCCATAGGAACAAGCACTACAAGTCATACCACCTATTTTTAATACTATCTTTTTCATAAATGACACCTTCCATTCTATTTAGTCTGTTATGAATTTTTCTTCTATATATCCTTTTCCTCACTAAAATTATACTACTTTTTGGAAAGTATTTGGTAAAGAAAGGAGATTTCATAAAAGAACAATTTCCATGAATTAAACTTTCTTTTTGATTCTTAAAATTCTAAGGGCATTTATGATAGCAAGAACCGATACTCCGACATCCGCAAAGACGGCCATCCACATACTTGTAATACCAAAGGCACTGAATACTAGTACTGCTATTTTGACGGCTATCGCAAAGACAATATTTTGTCTTACAATTCTCATTGTTTTTTTAGAAATTTGAATCATACTTGCAAGTTTAGATGGCTCATCTGTCATAATGACTACATCAGCCGCTTCAATCGCCGCATCACTTCCTAGTCCTCCCATAGCTACTCCTATATCCGATAAAGCAAGAACTGGTGCATCATTGATTCCATCTCCAATAAATAGAAGTTTGCCATTAGATGATTTTTGTTCTAAAAGCTTTTCTACCCAAGAAACTTTATCCGTTGGTAATAATTCTGCATTATATTCATCTAGCCCAAGATCATCTGCTACTTTCTTACTAATATTTTCTAGGTCTCCTGTTAACATTACAATTCTTTCCACATGATTAGCTTTCCATGATTTTACTGCTTTATAAGAATCTTCTTTTATTTTGTCAGCAATTAAAATAGTTCCTGCAAATTCCCCATTTATCGCAATATAAAGAATGGTTCCTGTTTCCTTACTCTTTTGGAATTTGATATGATACTCTTTCATTAGTTTTTCATTTCCAACGAAAACGGTTTTCCCATCTACTATTGTTTTTACCCCTTTGCCTGAAATTTCTTTTGTCTTTGTAACCAACTTCTTATTCAGTTCTTTCGCATATGCTTGTTTTAAAGAAAGAGAGATTGGGTGGTTAGAAAATCCCTCTGCATAAGTAGCATATCTTAATAGCTCATCATCCGAGTATCCTATTGGCTTGATTTTTTGTACTCTAAATACTCCTTCTGTTAATGTTCCTGTCTTATCACATACGACAACTTCGGCATTTGCAAGAGCTTCTAAGTAATTACTTCCTTTTATTAAAACTCCTATTTGAGAAGCCGCTCCGATTCCTCCAAAGAAAGATAACGGAATTGAAATAACCAAAGCACATGGACAAGAAACCACTAAAAAGGAAAGCGCTCGATATAACCAATCACTAAATAAAGCATCTTTTATTATAATAGGTGGAATAATAGCTAATAAAACGGCAATTACCACCACCACAGGAGTATAAACTCTTGCAAATTTACTAATAAAATTTTCAGACTTTGATTTTCTTGCTCCCGCATTTTCTACTAAATCTAATATTTTAGTAACCGTAGATTCTCCAAATTCTTTACTTACTTTAATTTTCAACATTCCATCGTTGTTGATACATCCACTTAATACTTCATCACCTAAACCTACTTTTCTAGGAACTGCTTCTCCTGTTAAAGCTACCGTATTAAGCATAGACTCGCCTTCTTCAACAACTCCATCTAAAGGGATTTTTTCTCCTGGTTTTACGACTATGATTTCCCCAATATTTACTTCATCTGGATCTACTTTATGAACTTCTTCTTCCCGATATACATTGGCGTAATCTGGTCTAATATCCATCAGACTGGCGACTGACTTTCTGGACTTATCAACGGCATAACTTTGGAATAATTCTCCTACTTGATAGAAAAGCATAACAGCAACTGCTTCAGGGAATTCTCCTATACAAAAAGCTCCAATGGTAGCTACCGTCATTAAAAAGTTTTCATCAAAAACCTTTCCTTTTAGAATATTTCTTCCTGCCTTTAATACAATATCATACCCTACTATGATATAGGCAATAATATATAAAATATTCTTAAAAGTCTTCATATCAACATTCAGTAAAAAGGAAATCGCAACCAGTAAAAGAGAAATGATAATCTTAATGAATTGCTTTCTTCTTTTTTGCTCCATGATGGCTATCCCTCCTCTAGTTGTACATCTGGTTCTTCTTTTTTTATCACTTTTCTAATTTTCTCTAAGGCCTCATCTTTCTTCTCTTCCATACATTCAAACGTTAATTTTTGCATCATAAAACTGATGCTAACATTTTCTATTCCGTCAATTTTTTGTAAAGCTCCTTCTAATTCATTTGCACAGTTTGCACAATCTAAATTTTTAATTTTAAATTTATATTTCTTCACTTTAAATCCTTCCTTCTATTTAACCTTTATGGTTAATATGTTCCAAGCCAATCTCAAATAATTTAACAATATGATCATCATCTAAGGTGTAATATACTTCTTTACCGCTTTTTCTACATCGAACAACTCCACTTCTTCTTAAAACAGCAAGTTGATGTGAAATTGATGATTTTGTCATATTAAGAACATTTGCTAAATCACAAACGCACATTTCATCTTGATCTAACGCAAAAAGAATCCTACATCTTGTTGTATCTCCTATTAATTTAAATAAATCTGCCAATTTGTTAAAAGTATCTTCCTTTGGCATTTTTTGTAATACTTCATCAACAGCTTCTTGATGAATGATATTACAATCACAAGAAAATTCATTTCTAGACATAAATTCCCTCCAATAATATAATATGTTTATTAGTTGAATTGTTCTTCAACTATTTTAATTATAGTTGAATATCTATTCACTTGTCAATAGTATCCGATTAAAAAAATGAAAATCATCTTTTCACTTTCTTTTTCTTATCTTTGTATCCTAATTACACACTAAAAAGCCGACTATTTCTAGTCTGCTCATTAAATTATAATACTATTTCAGAATGATATGAAAGGCAAAGTTTGACATCCAATGTGGAATAATCGCACCATATAATGAATTCGTTTTTAAATATATAAAATTAAAGATAATATGTGTCATAAATAAATCCAACAGCCAACTAACATTTTTTATAGTTAAATCACTTAATGTCATTTGATACGCTATCATCCTATATGGAAAATGCATGATAATAAATAAAATACCTACTATACTTACTGCTAACCATCTTTTCTTAATCACTCCATATATTCTCGTTCCGATATATCCTCTAAAAACAATTTCCTCACAAATAGCAACGAAAAAGTAATACACACAACGTATTAGAATCTGGTGTAAGGCAATAAAACGACTTCCATTTATGAAATAGGATAAACAATTATTATAAAATAGAAATAAGGCAAGTATTACTCCTACAATAATACTATTTTTCCATTTTCCTTTATACAAACCTATGGTTTCTAAACTTTGCTTATTTAACTTAACAAATAAGATTGTAATACCTATCATTAAAATATTAAATATACAACCAACTAACATTATATTTTCTTTTATGAATTCAAATTTATCTTCCAAGATTGCTAAAATGGAATAATTTAATATCATAATAAAAAATAATAGAAAGGATAATTGTGCATCCTTTTTTGTGTACTGTTTTAAATTACTATCATATCCTTTATCTGCTTGTAATATTTTTAGCATACTTTTTTCTCCCGTTCTTAAACCAATAAATTATTATTAGTAATTACCTATTTCATTCTTTTGCTAAATCTTTCCTATAGATCTTTTGTTGACTATTCAATTTGTTCAAACGTTAACTTTTTCTTTTTCATCTATATACCTTTAATAATTATTTAAAATAAATAAGAGAAAGTATCACTAATTCCCCTTAAAATAAGTCACTATGTGAACCAGTTTCAACTAATAATAAAATAAACTCATCATTATTAATCCTGTATATAAGCAACTAATCAGGTTCAATATGACATTCTCTACAATCTTTGTATCTTTTATTATCATTTAGTTTATGAGCTTTATATTGTGATTCTAAAACATTGCCATTTTCTAATTCTTTAAAATTCCTATTTATTTTCCTTTCATGTTAGTGTTTTCTATATCACAATTAAATTCTTTTTTTATTTGACTTTACCATATTCTCACCCTAAATTGACTATCTGTTTTGTTTATCTATAAATATAGGTTTCGATCCATCATCCATTTCAAATTTATTACTATCAACTCTTATATAAGTACTTCCTATTTTCGATTTCAAATAAGGAAGGATATCTCTGTCATAATTACAAATTGTATTGATAGCAAATATATGATGATTATTAGGATTATTCATATACTCATCCTCTTCATTACCAGCCATAAATCTCCAACCACTATCTGGTCTACCATTAGATGGTTGTTCTCTATACATATAGCCCACTTTAAAACCTTCTTTGGTTATTTTATCGGATACTATACAACCTTCTCCATTAGGTTCATTCCAATCAATTAATTTTTCAACTTTAACTTTTATAAAATCTTCTTCTTTCTTATTAAATAATCCCATATTCAATGTTCCTTTCATTTTGTAATGTTATAGTTACTTATATAATCTAATCACTTGATAGATATAATTATTTTCATATTCTAAAAATCCAACTGAAATACCTTTTCCATTATTCGCTGTTTCTTTCCTACCTTCTTTTCCTTTTTTGATTGATTTTTCTTTTGCATTTATAATTAAATCATTAATCTCTTCCTCTGTTAAATCATAATTATTAGATTTTATTAGACATCTTACATATTTAATAGCCTCCTCTTCATTATAATTATCTTTATGAAAATAAAGTGCGCTCATATTTAAAATATCTTTTTCTTTATCCCCTGTAAATTTAACTGGTTGTAAATAATAGGAAATGTTTTCTGTTATGCCAAACTAATATGAACCGTCTTCTACAGTTAAATAATCATCATACGCTGGAGTATTTAAACCATTATCCATTATTTCAGTATTAAATTTAGCAATCATTGTACTAATATTTTCTTTTTTTACTACTCCATATTTTTCTAATGTTTGGGCATATTCCTTTTTAACTTTTTCTAAATCATGCTTTGAGTATTGAACTATTACAATACATATAACAATAACAACAATCACAAATATAGCAACACAAATTCCTATCTTTTTCTTATTCATATTTCATTTCCTCTTTACAAATCACTTTTTTCATTCTCTAATTATATCAAAAAAAATTAAATCTTAAATAGAATCTACTCGATAAATTGTAATTTAGTGAACTAATCTCTTTATTCTCTCAACATAATCATCTGCATGATTTATGCTAATATCCCCATGATAATATCCTTGTAGTATATCAAGTTCACTATTTGGTATTAAATTAGCAATTTTAGTTGCCAATTTTTTCATAATAGGTCTTTCTTTGCTTCCAACCAATACAAGAACTTTTGCTCTAGTATGTGATAAAGTATCTTTTAATTCATAACTAGAATTTGACTTCATAAAAGCAATTAAATTATTTTTTGTAATTTTACAAGTATCTTCATAATACATATCAAACAAACTGTTTTTAAGTTTTAAACTTTTAAACTGTAGTTTTGAAAACCATTTTTTACTTATTAAACAATATGATAAATTAAATGTTGGCTCTATCATTCTATAAGTAAAATTCATAGGAATTGCCAAAGCACTTTCAACAATAGCATATTCACATATATTGGGATTTTTAGATAGTATTTCTAACAATATTTATCCTCCTAATGATAATCCTCCAATTAGTTTTACTTTTCCATTATAATTATCATTTATAAAATTTATTATTTCTAAAGCATTACTTTCAATGGAAGTAAAATTTGTATCACTATTCGAATGTCCGTCTAGTATAGGAACAACTATGTGAAATTCATCTTCAAGCAATCCTATTTCATCTATATAATTCCACCAAGAAAGACCGCCACCATGCAATAAAATTATAGTATCATTATTCTTTGATCCATATTCTTTATATTCCATCTTACACCTCTAGATTGTAATTTAGTGAATAGTATGTGCTGTAATAATCGTATAACTGTATGAGTTAATAGTTATCTTTATATTATCAATTTCACAATACCAATTCTTGCCTTGTTTATATATATTACATTTTTTATCTAAAACTTTATTTTTGCAATAATCAACTACATCATTTGTATCTAGTTTAAGATTTTTCTTAATTCTATCTATACCCATTTTTGTAGTATGAACTTTATCTATATTTAATAACAATATCTCTTTATTCATAAACTATCAACTCCATAAATTGACTATCTAAGTTTTGTCAATACCAAATTTATAAAAATATTATACCACG
>CAJUIY010000038.1 GCA_910586865.1 uncultured Bacilli bacterium | reverse complement strand
AAAATAAGATATAAAAATTAAATTATTTACATCTTAAAGTATACTTGTAATTTGTATTTTAATTGTCATCTTCATTTTTATTATCTATATAATATTGCCACATACACATATCTAGAATTTTCATTCTTGGATAATTGATTCCAAGTTTTGATTTTTCATTTGCCAACTTACGTATTTTTTTAAAAACTTTATTATTATTTTCATCATCATAGAATTGATTCACTTGGTTATATGACTTTTCTCCAAAAGATTGAGGAATCCCTAAAATCTTTAAACAATATTTAACATTTCTATCATATGCTGGAACTATACCTGTTGTTCCTAATAATATTTTTGTAACAAGTGTATCTGTAACATTTCCCTTTTGCTTTTTCCTTTTTTTATAAAATTCTACTTTTTTATAATACGATATTAGCTCATTTTTTATTTTCTCAACTTTATTCCATTCTAATTTTTTGTCATTATAAATTTCGGTTTTATTTTCTTTTATAAATTCAATTATCTTTTTTGCTGCTTCTTGATGGATTTTATAATTGTTTTGTAATAAAAAACTAGATCCTCTGTACATCCCCCAACTTGCTAAATAAAATGCAAGATTTAATGCAAGTGAGTCCAAATCTTCTTCACTTAAATTTTCTTTTTTAGAAATATCTATAAATTTTTTATAACAAAAATCCCAGGAATCATATCTTGAATATAGAACACCTCTATTATGCACAATAAATTTATTACCACTTTTTTCTAAATCATCAATTATACTACTCATTTTTCTTCTTCTCCTTAACAAACATTAACCATAAAATAGGATAAGTTTTTCTAATATCCCTATTAACTAATAGATAAATACTACCAAATGCTAAACTAGATATTATAGTCACTATTCCAGTTAATATATCTTTTGTAAAAAAATGGGCTACTCCCCAAGTAAGTGCAAGAATTATTCCTCCATAAGGAATATTAACTTTATTAAACCATTGTTCAAAAGCTTTTTGACCAAATACTAGAATTAATGTTACTAACATAACTTCAAAAGTATAATAAATATATTGAAAAATAAATTTTAATAATCCATTATAATGAAATTCTTTCCATACCTTTGAACCATTCCAATCTATACAAGATATTACTAAACTCATTATTATAAATACAATAACTAGAATCCATTGCCAACCCTTAACTTTAGTTCCCTTTTTCATTAAATCAAACCCATATTTTTCTTTGATAAATTTATTATAAAGTAGCTAACAAATCCCCAAGAAAAACAAGTTATAATCCAATGTACAATATTTTGAAAAGTATTCCAATTATTCATACTTGAACCATATACTATTGGCTCAATTAGAAAAGCGAAAGCTGCTTCTATTCCTAACCCTGCAAATGCAATTAAAACCATCATAATACATTTCATTCCTGTTAATTTTTTCATATTATCCTCTTTTCTTGAAATTACTATAAATTTTTTAAACTACAAAATTGTAATTTTATAGTTACCTATTATTTTTTATTATTGTATTCAAACTATTTATAAATTCTTTTCTCCTCATAATTGTTGTAATTATAACAAACAAAGAATATATTAAATTTCCTATAAATGGTTGTGTATTAAATTCTGTTGTCAAAGAAGCACTAATGCAAAAGAATATAATAGCCAATGCTAATATTATCCAGTTTGAATTTTTTATCCTATTTATATACAAATAACCCAATGGTATATATATAATACCTACTAATAATTTTACAATATAATCTGGAATATTTGGTACACCAAATATTATATTGAGTTCACTACCCTTAAATATCAATGACAACAATACAATAATTCCACCAAATATATAAAAACCTCCTATAAATGTTATGACTTTTGATTCTTTCATATTTTTCTCCAATCTAAACAAAAAATTACCATTTATTAGTTTGTTTATATTAGATATTATACCACGAAAAAAGCAAATCTTTTTGTGAATCTGCTTTTCTTATCATTCTATTATTTTTACTTTTCTATCTACTTTCTATTCCTTTTCTCAAATAACTCAACAATCATTTTAAAATTCCTTCTTTAAAATAATCTTTTTTGAAAGAAAGTAGGAAGTAATCATCATGAGTATAGAGATAACAAGGAGTAAAAACAAACCATATTGTTGAAAAAAGGAAAGTAAACTACTTGAAATCACAATATCCTTACATTCTTTCAATATACTGATAATACTAAAGATACCAAAAATCATGACAAATAAGACAATTCTACCTTTTTCAGAGCCATATTTAAAAAGAAGAGGGAGCGTGATAGAAGAAATAATTAATATAGTGGTAAAATATGCAATTGTACTAAATAGTACTTGTTCTAAATCAAGTCTATTTTTTAAGGTATATACTAGAATAGAACAAACTGTACCAAGAAGGATTGCGATAAAAGTTAATGATATAATAGAGGCATATTTTCCCTTAACAATATTATCCCGTCCTTTTGGTAAAGTAACAGCATAAGCATTCCACTTATTATAATCATCATAACTAAAAGTGGATATAAAAAGCATAAATACCATAAATGGTAAAATAAAAGAACCATCCATATCATTAGAAAAAACAAACAAAGCATATATAACAATAGCAATAAGAAGTGATTTTACATTATTTTTAATAATAAATAAATCTTTTTTAATAAAACCTAACATATTACTTACCTCCTTTAATCATAAGTACCATCAATTCTTCTAAAGTTAGTTTATCGATTACAAAATCTTTATATTTTTTCTTACTATTACTTTTATTCTTAATCAATACCTCTATATTATATTTATTCTTTTGATAAGATACGATATCTTCTGTATCAATTTGTTCTAATTGATTTTTTTCACATTTTAATATTCCATAATCATTAAATAATTCTTCTCTATCAATATCTAATACCTTTTTGCCTTTATCAACAAATACAATTTGGTCGGCAATGTTTTCCAAATCACTTGTAATATGAGTAGATAAAAGAATCGTATGTTCTTCCTCTTCTAAAAACTTCATAAAAATTTCTAAAACTTCACTTCGAACAACAGGATCTAGCCCACTAGTTGCCTCATCCAAAATTAATAATTTGGGATGATGAGAAAGAGCTGTGGCAATTTCTAACTTTTTCCTCATTCCCTTTGATAGGTTTTTTATAGTTTGTTTATCTTTTATCTGAAACTCTTTTAAATAGTGATAAAATAAACTTTCATCCCAGTTTTTGTAAATATCTTTCATGATATTATTTATATCTTTTGCTGTTAACACTTCAGGAAAAAACATATCATCTAAAACAATACCAATCTCTTCTTTTATTTCGGACTCATATTGTTGATAATCTTTTCCAAAAATTTGAATATTCCCTTGGTCTTTTTTTATAATATTTAAAATTAATTTTAATAACGTGGTCTTCCCTGCTCCATTTTCACCAATCAGTCCTACTAGCATGCCACTTGGTATTTTTAAATCAAACTTTTGTAATCTAAAGTTCTCATATTCCTTTTCTAATCCTTTTATTTCAATCGCATATTTCATTTTTCATCACTCCCATAAAATAAATTAATTACTTCGATAATCTCCTCTTTTGTAATCTGATATTGAGTGGATAACTCTACTATTTTTTGGATATACTTTTCAATCTCTTGTTTTGCATGTTCCAAGGCTAGTTCTGTATTTTTAGGTGCCACAAACGTTCCTTTGCCTTGTCTTGATATAAGGTAGCCTTCTTTTTCTAACTCATCATAAGCCTTTTTAATCGTCATCACACTGATTTTAATTTCCGTTGCTAACTGCCTAATAGAAGGTAAGGCTTCATCTTCTAAAAGTTCTTCTGATAGAATCTGTTCTATAATTGAATTTTTAATTTGTTCATAAATCGGAACAGAACTACTATTACTAATAATCATTCTCATAGTATCCCTCCTTCGTATAACAGTATATAACACTATATTACATTAGTCAAGTCATGATGCTTTAGAAAACAAAAAAAGAGTAATGAGGTACCCTTTATGCCATAGAATAAATTATTTCAACTGTAATAAAAAGATGAAAATGATTGATATATCTAATTAAATTAATGAGATTACTTAATCTAACTGATATTGTTTTTGTATGGATATTAGCATGCATTAAGACTACTTTATCTTCTAATTCTTTATTAATGAATAAAGTAATTAAATGACCTTTATTGTTTATGAATCCAAGTGGACTAACACAACCTATCATGAGATTTAATAAGTTACATCACTCTTCCTCTTTGTAAAAAGTAAATCTTGTATCCCCTATCCTCTTTAAGTTGACTGACTTCTTTTCCATTATAAAATCAAATAATAAGGATTCCTACTTTTGACAAATAAATTCTTAGTTTTTTTATCCTCATTCCTTAAATATAATGGTTATTTTTAAAATACTTTTCTCATAGGTTGCCTTTATTTTTCCTTGATTTAATTCTACTAATTGTTTAGCAATCGATAATCCGATTCCTGCACTTTTTTTGGCATTTTCTACTGTATAATATCGGTCAAATATCTTTTCTGCACTTATTTTATCAAGAACTGTTGTTTTATTTGAAAACTCGATTACTCCATCATCCTTTAGTCTAATAATAAAATTTTCTTCACTATATTTTATCGCATTAGACAGGATATTCTCTAGTATTCTTTTTAACATTTCCTTGTTTAATTTTTTTACAATCGGTTTATCTGTTATATAAATTTTTGGTTCTACTTTATTCTTTTTAAATAACTCATAAGAACTACAGATTACTTCTTCTAACACCTGATTGAGGTTCACATCTTCTTTTTTCATATCTTTATTCTGATCGATTCCTTTTGAAAAATCAAATAATTGCTCTGTTAACGATATTAAGTCTTTTACTTTAATATCGATATATTCCAAATAATCTTTTTGTTTCTTGGTAAGGTTTTTATGGTCGATTAAATCAAGATAGCCCCTTATCGCAGTAAGAGGCGTTCTTAAATCATGAGATATATTCGTAATAGAACTTTTTAGTTCTTGATTTCCTTGTTCATATTCGATTTCTAATTTCCTTAATGTTTTTAGATTTTCATTGATTATTTTTCCTAATTTCCTTAAATCTTTATCCCCTGAAGAAATAGTAATTAATGAATTAGTATCTAATTTTAGAATATCGGTAAACCTTTCTTCCATTTCTCGTATTGATTTTTTCATTTCTAGTATTTTTAAGATTAGTAAAATAATAACAATACTAAATAAAATGAAAGTAATAGAAATCCCAATATTCATCTTCCGTCAATTCCTTTCTATTTTAATTCTTTTTTCTGAAATAAGAAGATTCCAGAGCCAGTAAATAATAAAATTACTGCAAAAGAGTACCATGGTAATAGACTATAATTAGTATCCATTCTTCCAACAATTACAAAAGCTTGCCCTGATGGAATAAAGTTTAGAATTTGTTGATAAGCTTTTCTTTGTTTTTTTGTTAAATACCTTGGATTTTTTTCTTTCATGATTTCGAATTTCTTTGTTTCTGCATTGGTCATTTGTGCGGACTCTATATATTCAGGAGCTTCTATCCTAGTCAGTAGAGTGATACTTACCATCATCATGAAAAAAGCAAACAAAATAGAGGTAATCGCACTTATGGTCTTATTAGATACTACCATAGCAATAAAAGTAAAGATGGAACAAAAGGCAAGAATCATTACTAGGATACAGAAAACAATAAGAGAAAAACTAGATAGTGTCATCTTTAAAGTTCCAAATATGGGAATACCCATCAAAGAAATAATTATTAGATGTAATATCTCTACAAGCACACTTACTCCTATTACAATAAGTAAATTAGATAAGTAGATATTTGTTCTACTAGAGCCTATAATAATTTTATTTCTTAAGGTTCCATCTGAATATTCTCTTCCTACGAATAAAGAGGTAAATACAGCGATAACAATTCCTATTATCGTAATGTTATTCATTAATAATTGATCTAACTCTATCACTTCATGATATCTTTTTAAATCCAAATATTGTGTATAAATCATAAAACAAGCAAGTCCCAAAGTAAATAGAAGAACTAGATAAAATAGGTAATCCTTTTTCAATCTTGTAAAACCTGCGGTTAATAGTTTAGTCATGTTTACCACCTCCAATTAAATTCATAAAATAATTTTCTAGTGAGGATTCCTTCTCGTGAATATCTTCTACCTTCAATTTTCTTTTTGAAAAATCGTTCATTAACTTTGGTAACTTTATTTTTCCATATATAGAAATAGTATGGTTATCTACTACTTCATAAGTAATATGATTCTCCTCAAAATATTTTATAAAATCCTTGGATTCTTTTACTTTTAATTCTATTTTCTGTTCTATTTTCTTCTCTAACTCCTCACTACTTATTTCTTTAATCATTTGTCCATTATCTACAAAACCGTAATGCGTAGCAATTTTAGATAATTCGTCTAAATAATGACTCGACACTAAAATCGTAATTTTTCTCTTCTTATTTAAATTTAGAATTAATTCTCTTATTTCAATGATACCTTGGGGGTCTAAACCGTTAATTGGCTCATCTAATATTAATAAATCTGGATTTCCTGCTAAAGCTATTGCGATTCCTAACCTCTGTTTCATTCCTAAAGAAAAGTTTTTCACTTTTTTCTTACCCGTATTTTCTAATCCTACTAGTTTTAGTAATTCATCGATATCTTCTAGACTTGGTATCCCAATTAATTGAAACTGCTCTATCAAGTTATCTCTTGCAGTCATATTTTGATAAATTGATGGTGTTTCAATAATCGCACCTATTCTAGATCGAACCTTTTTAATATTCTTATCGGTACTTTTTACTCCATAGATAGCATAATCTCCACTAGTTGGTTGTTGTAGTCCACATATTATTCTAATCAGTGTTGTCTTTCCAGCTCCATTTTTTCCAATAAGTCCATAGATTGCACCTTTTTCCACATGAATATTGAAATTATTTAAAGCTTTAAAATCTTTATATTTTTTTTCTAAATGATTCGTTTGTAAAACAATCTCCATACTATCTCTCCTTTCTAATATCCATTCTAATAGAAAAATATTAAGAAAATAGTTAAGAATTTGTTAAGATTTGATAAAGATTTTAATGTTTCATCTTAAACCCTACACCCAAACAGATTCAATGTATTCTAATTCGGAATACATCCTTATTTTTCTTCTAATATTACTAATATGTACTCTTAAAGAAAATTCATTTCCATCTTCGGTATCTAGACTGATTAAGTCAAGTAGTTTTGTTTTTGTAACTACCTGATTGGTGTTTAGTAACAATTGTTTTAATATGGCATATTCTGTTTTGGTAAGGCCTACTTCATTTTTTCCCACTAATAAGGTTCGATTATCATTTAAAAGTTTTAAATCTTTGAAGGATAACTCCTTGTTCTCTTTGTTTAGTCTCAATTGTACTTTTATCCTTGCAAGCAATTCCTCTTTTTCAAAAGGCTTTGTGATATAATCATTTGCCCCATTTAGTAAACATTCTACTTTATCTTCTTTTGCTATTTTAGCACTTAATACGATAATTGGAATGTGATTCTTCTTTCTTATGATTTCTTCTCCATTTAATCCAGGTAACATTAAATCTAATAAAATTAAATCTGGAGTATTTTTCTCTAATAACATGAGAGCTTCTGTTCCAGAATAAGCACTTGAAACATCATAATTTTCTTGCTTTAGCATCTCTTCTAGTATAGAATGAATACTACTATCATCTTCTACCACCAATATTTTTTTCATTTCAAAATCACCTCCATGCGTGATATTTTTTATTTATTATCTATTTCATATTTGTTTCTTGTAGTCTTATAAATTTCAAAATAACCATATAGAAACGGATAATAATTTTAAATGTAAATCCAAATACATACATTAGAATAGAACTCCTATCATCATTGGCAAAAATAAAATAACAACTATCAAATCCAGTCTAAACCATTTACAATGAAATTGAAATTCCTTTGGAAAACGAAGATAACAAACTATAAATGTTGCGATAAGAGCAAAAATTCCTCCTGAAGATCCTCCACCCTATACTGGATTTTGATGACTAACGATAATAGAAAAAGTATATTCTGCTAGGAATCCACTAACAAAAAACAAGAAATAAACAGACACTATTCTTTTTTATCTATTTTAAATTTTACTCATTTTATTTCACTCCTTATGAAACATTTTTATTCTTACCTATAAATTGATACATTGCAACACCAAAGATGACAGTAAAGAATACAATAGAAAAATATTGAATTCCTTTAGATAGTTCTGGTAGTAGTGCTATAATAAAATCCGGAATATTAGCAATCGTATGTGCAACAATAGCAGGTAGTAAAGATTTTGTTTTAACACAAATTAGTCCAAATATCATTCCCATTACCATAGAACCTAAAACTAATACCATGCCTCCTGCCATCAGGTGAAGAATTCCAAAAAGAAAGCCACTAAATAAAACAGAAAATATATTGCTATACTGCTTTTGTAAGGTTGTTAGAATAAGTCCTCTACATACTATTTCCTCTGTGATAGGAGATACAATTAAAAGTGCTATTATCTGCATAATGGTACCAAAATATGGAAACAAATTTTGATAATATTCTACACTTATTTTTATATTTTCTGCATTATCAAAACTGAAATGATACGTTATTAAAGCAAATATCATGGAATAAGAAAAAGCAATTACACATGGTAAAATATAACTATCTATTTTAATATGTCTTATATTTATTTCTGTTGCTAGTTTCTTTTTTCGAAGTCTAAAGAAGATTAGTAATACGACTATCGTTAAAATATTTGTAAGAATGGTTAACCCTAACATATTTTGTCCTACCATTTTCTCTAGCTCTTCCATTCCACTGCCAGAGCTTCCCAACATTGCTACTATGATAGATATCAATACCATTTGAAACACTATATAAAATAATAGATATCCTATTGCTTTTAAAATATTTTTCATAAATCTTCCTTCTTCCTAATTGCAAAAACTCAAATTATATATCCATCTTATATTTATCTAATAATTGTTTTATTTCTTTTTCCTTGATTTTGAAAATAAAATGTTCAGAGTCATATTCCTCTTCTTTTGGAATCGAATTTAAGAAGTCCTCATAAGGAATAAAGCCTTTTAATTCATTATCTGCTACAAATCCAATATTCCACTCACTAACATCTATTTTTTTATCGGATACTAGTAATTTTGCTTGATAGGGAACAATAGAAGGAATATCCTCTGTCAATATATAGATTCCAAAATAGGTCCCATCTTTTCTTTGATACACTTTTGGAGCAGCATAATAAAGATCTTTTTCTTGAAGATAGTGCATTAATTTTCCAAACTTTTTTATATCACCATCTATCTTTTCCACTTCTTTTTTTCCAATTGCAATAGGATTGATTGCACCAAAGATATACATATTTTCATATTCTCCAGTATTGATACTTTCTTCTATTTGCCTTAAAGCTCCTTCACTAGCTTGGATATCCATTTTTATAAAAGAGGCAATCTCATCAAAAGTAGCTACCTCTTCCTCTCTTATAAATTCTTTGGTATTCCATTTATCGCACAGTATTTTAATATATTCATAAAAGAAGTGAATATCCTCATAACTAGTAGGAAGTGGCATATTTAGATTTACCTCACCCTTTTCAAAAGAAATCTCATAACCTCTTCCTATATGTTTCGAATGAAAAACCACTGTGTATTTTCCTACTTTTCCTTCTTCTAGACGATAATCTTCGTCCATAATACCATATCGCATTTCATCTAAAATAACATCTTCTATCTTTAAATCTTTTTTGAACAATCCTTTTTTCTTAATGATTACATTCACTGACATCTTTTCTCTTCTCCCTTTGTATTTAGCTACCCACTAAATTAACTGATATTTTCTTTATTATACTATAGAAAACAAAAATTTCCTATATCTACTACTAGGAATTCTATTTTCAATCATTACGAAAAATAGGACTTTCTCTAGTCCTATCATTATGTAATAAAAACACTTTGATCTAACAAGCAATTGTTAAAATATTACCATTATTATCAAAAATAGCAAACTCATCCCGTCCATAAAAAGTTTTATGAAGTTCTGCAGCTATTTCCACTTTTCCTTTTAATTCGTTATATAACTTTTCTACATCATCCACAGTTATAAACAAAGTAAAAGTAGGTATGATATCTCCTGTTTTTAGACTTGGATATTCTTCTAGTAAATTCTCTTGTTCTTGAATCATAATAGAGATTTTATCCTTACTTAAAATAGCAAAATTGAAAACCTCTCCCTCTTCTGGAACACTTAATGCTTTTTGAAAGCCTAACATTTCTTCATAAAACTTTATCGTATCTTTTACATTCTTTACCATGATATTTACGACTATATTTTCATACATGATTTCCACCTCCAAAATAATTGTAGAAAAAAGAATATTTTTTGTATTGGACAAAATGGACATTTAGTGATAACTATTTAGTAGTTTTAAAGGTGATATTCCTGTATATCTCTTAATCTCTCTTATAAAATGGGATTGATCATAAAAACCACATAAATTGGCGATATCAATCAAATCCATTTTTTCTTCTAAAAGAAGAGTTAAGCATAAGTGGAGCCTAAGAATATTTAACAACACCTTAGGAGATACACCATAATTTGTTTTAAAAATACGGTATAAATGTCTCTCACTCCAATGAAAGTCTTGAGCAAGGAAAAGAACCGTCTTCTCCTTTGGATTCTGATATAGTTGTTCAACAATATCCATAATCTTTTTATCTGGATTATTCTTTATTTTTTCCACCAAATATTTTTTTAGTATTTCTAATCGTTTTTCTTTTTCTTCTACTTCTAATATTTCATCAATACTGATACTTTTTTCTACTTCTTTAAAAGGAATCGGATGATCCATCACTTTTTCTACATCGATTCCAAAAAGTAAATAAAAAGAACCTGGCTTTAACCTTACTCCCATATAGTCAATTTTCTGATTTAATTCAAAAGGAATGGTTTCCTTACTAAAACCAGCAAAAGAAATATCTTTTTCTGTAAAATTGATTACAATATCAATACAAGCATCGGGTAAAATGAAATTATAGATTGTTTTTTCAAGAACTTTTTTTGATTTAATTTGCCAAATACACAGACAATAATCTTTAAGCTCTTTCACAAGAAATTCCTCATATTTCATATTTTCTTGAAATTCTTTATCTAATAAATAAGGTATTTGTTTTGGATAATACATTCTAGCCTTCTCCTTTACTATTTTTTCTTGCTCCTTTTTTTCTCAAATCGTACTTCTATTTTTTTATAAGATTGTTTTTCTTTTCTCTTTCTAATTCTTTTAAACTCTTTTTAGGTGTAGACAATTCTTCTGGCATTGTTCCACCCAATTCTTTTATAGTATTTCTTATTTTACTACCAACCTCATAATGGGTTTTATTTGCGTCTTTCTCATTTTTTATATTTTCTCTTTTTAGTTTTTGTTCCGTCTGTGAAATCCTAAATAAATTAGCAATTAATTCATCGCTACCCATATTATCCAAAATATCTTCCCGGTATCTCAATTTTTTCCTTTTTGCAATATCGTCCGCTGTCTCTCCATTATATAATCCCTTATATCCATAATTATGAAATCTATCATAGTTTTTAACTCCTGCTTTTTTAGCAGTTTGATTAAGCGAAGAATTTCCCTTTTTGGTTAGACTTCTTTGATAAAATCGTCTTTCATCCTCTGTTAATTCGCTATAGTCTTGTTCTTTTATTTCTTGTTTTCTTGTTTGAATAGCAAAATACGTTTGTGCTAAAGCAATTACAGGTTTTCTACTATCTCCATTTTGAGCAATTAGGTAACAAGCGTATCTTGTTAGTTTATAATCCCTTTGCTTTCTTCTTGCACCTGAGCCAATATTAACCATTTTGTCAACCTCGACAAAATGGTCTGAAACAACAATACCACTATTCTGACATGTAGTTTTTGCCTTGATTATAACATTTTCAAATTTTCTCCACTCTTTATATTTCAAAACAGTTTGCAATTCTCTTGCATACCAAAATTCTTGTTTATAGGAATCGAGATGCCTAATATCCTCAAATGTTGCACTAGTTCCTTTTACTTCATTCATTAACCATTACCTCCTATATGTTTCCATAATTTCCAGTTCCTAACAATATATTCTATGGCTATTCTTATCATAATTATATTATAACTACTATAAAACGTTTCGTTGAAATATTAAATATAGAAATGGTCATAGACTATATTTTATACTTCTTTGAAAAATATAATTGTTAAAGAACTCATTATTATTATTATAGTATATAAGAGACAATTTTCCCCTTTAATATAGTTGATGTTGCTATATCATGAACAAACAACAACCTTGCCTATCAATATATCAATATTTTAGGAGTACTAATATTATATATTATATTTCTAGTTTTTAATTCAGTCATATCTTTTTCTCTTCCTGATAAAAGGATGAAATTTATATAAGTCTGTTATATTAAGTTCTTTTCCATTTTTATATGTTCAATACCTGCTTCAATAAAGATATCTGAAATTTTTTTATAACCACAAATTTCATAAAAATTACTAACACTATACTTTGCATCCATTATTATTTTCTTTTTCTGCAAATTTTTATAATAATCTTCGAGATACTCAAGAACTTTTCTACCTATTCCTAATTTTCTATATTCTTTTAGGATACAAAATCTTTGAATTTTTATAGTATCTTCATCATCTTTCAAACATCTAATAGTTCCGACTTTATTCGAACTATACTCTATCATAAAGTGATCACACTTCTCATTTAAAACATCATTTTCATCAACTTCTATACTTTCACTAACACCCTTTTCAATAGTAAATACAGTATTTCTTATTTTTAATGCTTCTTTAAGTAACTTTTCATCATTAATCTTTGATACTTTTATATTTTCCATTATTACACTCCTATTATCAAAATTATTTAATTATCTAATCCTTTTTAATACTCAATAATGCTTAATCTTCTAAAAGATACGCATTACTAGGATTTACTGCAGCATTTTCGGTATAAATAATCCAATCGGTAACATCTTTAACCGTATACCACTTTTCATCACCAGTATGAATACCAAGATCGGCATATGGTTCCTGTGTTAATCTCGCCTTGAATTTTTTCCCCTTTATTTCTAATAATTCAAACCAAATATGTTCAAAGCTACCACTTTCTTTTAAAGGTAACCCCACTTTAATTAAAATAGAACTTGCCTTCTTTTGGAAGTTTTCTTCTACGTAAAAGAATCTTTCTCTGGCAAGATCTCGCATACGATTAGTTTCCTCATCGCTAAAGAAGAATAAAGGATTTTCTCCCCAAAGCTTGTCATAAATAGACACCTTACTTAACACTCTATTTCTTTCATCTTGTTCACTAGTGTAAAGAAATAAAATACTTGTTTTCGTATTATGACCAGATTGACGATCCTTGGCACCTCCTAGTTTTAATCTTTTATATTCTGAAATACCCTCTATCCAAGGAATACAAGTAACAACAACAGGATGATCATTGATTAAACGACCAATATAGGTTCCGTTCCAATAAGGATCCTCCTCTTCTTTTTTATCAATTAAATACATACCATAAGTAGAAAGTAAGTTGTAATGATTCTGATAATTATTTTGATCCGATTCTAGTATTTCTAATTCTGTCATATTGCAACGACAAAGTCCATGTGTATGTAACCATACTTTTCCATTTTTAGCAGATACTGCTTGCACATTAAATAAATCACGTGCACTTGGTAACACTTTTGAGTTAGCCGTCATTTTTACCCATTTCGCAGGAAACATTTTTTCAGCACTTTCATCCAAAACACCAATTAAATCTGGAACTAGAGTAAGCGCTAACTTAAGTTGTAGATAGAACGATTTTTTTACATTACTACCAAACTTCATAAAAACAGTTATTGCCTGTCTTGCTTTTAAAATTTCTTCTTTCTCTTTCTCCGAAAAGAAGAAATTTTTATACAAATAATACTCTGGTACCGAAATGCCCCCAAGATAAAAACCAACTTCATAATCTTCTTTATCGTAAGTAAGTTTTACTTGAATTGTTCCTTTGACATCACAATTCGTTTCTTTGATTTTAAATTATTTACAAGAAGATAAACTATCAATTCCTTTTTTTTAAACATCTTCCTCTTCCAGTGGAGGTATTATCATCATATAAGATTTTTCTTCCCAATATCCTAGAGGTTTCTCTACCAATTTCTTTCTTAGCATTTCTTCATTCATTCTTTCTCTCTTTTAAAGCTCCCAGTAATAGTTCCTTTTTGTAATATATGTCCCTCTAACTTTCTCACCAATTTCTTTTTCATCGTATTCGGTGATAAATCTAACATATCATCTAATGAATAGATTGTAAATCGGTAATCGTGTTTTTGAAATCTAGGAGGTCTTGCTCCCTTATACTTATGAAATCCATAAGCAATTCCTTGTACCACATTTTCTTTATTCCCAACATTTTCTGGAATAAAGGAATCTGCTTTAATATTCCAAATAATCCAATGGGTAAAATTCTTGATTGGATGACTTAAATCTTCTAAAATAATTACTAAACTTTTTGCTTTACTAGATAAATTTTTTAGATGAAACTTTGGAGAGACATTTCTTCCATATAAAGTATACTCTATAGGAATAGACTCTCCATCTTCAAAAGTTGTTTCTATTTCTAGCTTTTCGTAGTCCATAACACACCTCTATTCATTTTTTTCTTACTTTATTTTCTATTATACCACAATACGATATTTCCCATTTAGTTACCTATTTTAAAGAAGAAAATAGCCCTTATCATTTAGGCAATTAGGTTCTCATTATTTCTTATTACAAATAGTATGATTGATCGGGATAATCCTAAAGTAAATACATTGAGTAACGTTAGATAAGTAGCTATTTTAGGAATCGCAACCTTCATAATATGATGAGATATCCATATATTCAAAACAAAATTAAGAAGGATAGATAAGAGGGTAAAAATAAATATTAAAGTGTTTACTCCAGTAGGAAGAGAAGACACCATACTAGAAATAGAAAGTAGTACCACTAATATAAAATAATTCATCAAAAGAACTTTTGCTTGTAACTCTTTTTTTCCTACCTTTCCTAAATAATATTTATTATAAAATGGTAGCCATGATAGAATAGGATATTGATAGTTTAATTTTTTAGAAATATGATATAAGAATATACTTTCCAATACATAATTCATAATTAGATAGACCATAAAAATAAGAAGTGCTACTAGAAATAAGATTGCAACTGACATCAATATTCCTAGTACCATAAAAATGCTAATTCCTCCCATATAATCACTCCTCTTTTTGTTCTATTATATCGAAAATTTTACCATATGAAAAGCAAATCCTCTACCCTTCGATTTGCTTTATAAACTAATGTTTCTATTTTGCGATGAATCTATAAATTGCATAAGCAACCCATATAAGCCAGGAAAATGCCCATATATCATATATAATACTTACAGATAAATATATAATAGCAACGATTATTGCAATTACCCAATTTATAATTTTTTCCTTTTTCATAGTATCTCATCTCACTTTTGGATTGTAATTTATTATTTAGTTAGTATTTTTTTATGCCAAGTTTTTTTATTACATTTAGGGCATTTCATTTTTCTTGTTCTATTAATATGACTAGAAAATAATACGCTTTTATAAGTTGGTACATATTTATGATGGCAATTACTACATTCATAGTAGCCTGCTATTTGCTCTATTCTTATTGCATAACATAATCCAATAACAAAGGGAATTATTCCAATAATAATTAATATTATTCTTAACCAATCTTGCATATCAATAAAGAAAGCAACAAATATAAGTACAAACATATTAATAGTAACTAGTATACCAATAAATATTTCTAACTTTAATAATTCTTTATCCCTTTGTTCTTTAATACTCACCATTTCAAGTAAATTATCCTCTAATTTTTTTTCATTTTCTTTCATATCTACAACTTCTCCACTAAATAGATCATTTATAGAAATATCTAATATTTTACATAATTCAGGCATATTATTAGCATCAGGCAAGCAAACTCCATTTTCCCACTTGGAAATTGCTCTATCCGTTATATTTAACTTTTCTGCTAATTCACTTTGTGTTATATTTTTCTCTTTTCTTCTTGAACTTATAAATCTACCTATTTTAATTTGATCCATATAGTTTTCTCCTTTCATGGTTTAACTATATACTAAATTACACAAATATAACACGAACTGATAGTTGAGTTTTATAAATTGTAATTTAATCATCACTATCTTTGTTAATGTAGTTATATTTTTTAATTTTAATAATTAAATAAATATAAACTATAAAGAAAATTATTGCTAGGCTAATCCCAACAGGCATAGCAAATTTTGAAACACCATTTATAGCAATACTAATAAATAAAAATTCTAAAAATCCAACTAGCAAAGTTATTGCAATATACTTTACTACTTTAGGTACTTTGGTACTATTTATTATATCAGCAAATATCCATTCCATACTCTCACTCCTAAATTGACTATCTAAGTTTTGTCAATACCAAATTTATAAAAATATTATACCACG
>CAJUIY010000037.1 GCA_910586865.1 uncultured Bacilli bacterium | reverse complement strand
AACAATTTTTAAGCTTTTTTCAAAAAACTATTGACTATTCATAGTTGGTCTCCTTATGTGTTTATTATAACACAGTTATTGCAAG
The DNA here is from genome assembly GCA_910586865.1 of uncultured Bacilli bacterium. Classification (GTDB taxonomy): domain Bacteria; phylum Bacillota_I; class Bacilli_A; order RF39; family UBA660; genus UMGS995. Next base: position 17,540 of record CAJUIY010000037.1, on the reverse strand, counting down.
AAATCATTACTAAATAAATATATGATTTTCTGAGGTGAAAAATTGGGAACTACTATGAAAAAAATATGAAACGAATAAAGATATTATAGATAATGATTTAAATTTGGTTAAGTTATGTATTGAATTGAATATTTATGTAATTGACATTTTATGTTTCAACTTTTAATTGTTGTTTATTATATTTTATTACTTCCCTTAGGTAATGTAGCAATATAATTAATAAAACATACTATATTATAAGAGCTTTTAGTGGCAGATGCACTATCCCCAAAAAAATATTGTGAATAAACTATATTAAAGAAAGGGGTGAAATCATGAAAAAAATATTTTTGCCAATGTTTGTAATACTAATGACCGTTATTTCTATATTCCCTACTACTAAAGTGTCTGCAAGAGAATACAGATCTACACTATATCTTAATGAAAATAGTGTTATGTTAGGAGATAATAGATTTTATGACTCTGGAACATTTTATGTATCAGTAGCAATCGATAGACATTTAGGAAGTAATCCAAATGCAAAGAAAAAATTATGGAATGTTTTGGTCTATTATCCAAGTAGTCGTCAAGTAGCAGGTGTAATGACAGGTTCTGAATTAAATACTTGTACGTATGCTTCGTTTGGATCATTTACAAGTGGAAGATATCAGTTTGGATTTGCAACTAAAGATGCATCAGGAACCGTTTACAAAGGTGTTCAATCTAACTCTGTAGTCATGGGTTCTAGAAAATAAAATAAATAAAGAGAGGTAAATAATGATAGAGTTAATAAATGTAAATAAACATTTTCGCCTAAAAAAAGATGGCTTTTCTGTTCTCAATAATATTAATGTTACTTTTAAAAAAGGGAAGTTTTATGCAGTTATGGGACCGTCTGGAAGTGGAAAATCTACTTTATTGCAATTAATAGGTTTGCTAGATAATAAGTTTTCAGGAACCATAAAAATTGATGGTCAAGATATTAATGAACTTTCTGAAAATAAAATATCAAATTTAAGGAAAGATAAAATTGGTTTTGTATTTCAGTCGTTTTTCTTAAATGCTAATATGAAGGCATATGAAAATGTTATGATACCATTATATATTAATCAAAATATTAGAAAATCAGATAGAAAAAAATATGCTATTGATGTTTTAAGAAAATTAGGATTAGAAAAAAGGTTCGAACATTATCCTAAACAATCATCAGGGGGCGAGCAACAAAGAGTTGCGATAGCTAGGGCATTAATAAATAAACCTGATATTATTATTGCAGATGAACCGACTGGAAGTTTAGATAAAGAAAATGAAAAAATAATTTTAGAAATCTTAAAAGAGTTAAGCTTAAACGGAATATGTGTTATTGTTGCTAGTCATAATAATTTGATTAAACAATATGCAGATAAAATTATTTACCTTAAAAATGGTATGAAAGGGGAGAAATAGTATGAATTTTAATGATAGTTTTTATTATAGTTAAAAATATTATTTTAGAAACAAAAAAGAATTAATAACTACATTTTTAGTTGCTATAGTATTATCTTTGATCATATTCGCTTTTTCATTCCATAAAAGCTTAAATAAATATTGGGATGATAGTATGACAAAATTAGTTGACTATAGAACATTTTTTGTATATTATGATGATACTCTTTATGATGAAAATCGAGCTATAGAAAAATTAAAAAAGTATAATCATATAGAATCAATTTCTCCCTTTTCATCATACTTAATTCCTATGACTGCAAATGATTATATTGCAGATGATAAAAATAGTTCCTTTTTTTTATTAGGGGCTCAAGGTAATCCGATTGATGTTTATAAAGGAAAGAATTTAAGTTCGTATAAAAGTGATGAAAAAGTGATGATATGTGCAGACAAATTTTATCCATATCAAGATGAAACTGCTTATGATACTTCAAAGGAAGATGTAAGAGATTTGACTAACCGTATAGGAGAAATGTTGCCACTGTCATTTATTAATTCAAAAAAAGTTGAATATTTTAAATTAATTGGTGTTTATAATGCTGAATTAAATAAGACTAATGGTAATTTGTGTTATACAAATTTTGATGTAGTGTCTAATTTAAATTTATACTATCAAAGTGATTTTTATAATCAAAAAGAAGCAAGATTCCCTATTATAATGGTTGTTGATACCCTTAATAATATAAATGATACATTAGTAGAAATAAAAAAAGACGGATTTTATACTAATGGTGCTGTCCTATCTATAAACTCAGAAATTGGTAATGAAATCATTAATATAATAGGAGCAATTACCACTTTAATCTGTATTTTAACTATTTCTATAGTAATATTCATATCTTTTAGAGATTATAGAGATAGAAAGAAGAACTTTGGAATTTTAAAATCAATGGGGTTTAAAAATAAGGAAATATCAATGATATACTATTATCAAACAAGTTATCAATTAATTTTATCTACTATATTATCAATTATTTTAAACTTAATCTATATGCTTATTTTCAAAAAACTATTTATAAGTAAATATTTAATCTTTAATGGAATGAACTTTGAATTGTCAATCTTTTCGATAATAATAAGTACTATTATAATTTTTGTTATTTCATTATCTATTACTTTTATAACGAATATATCAATGAACTCTAAGCCAATAATCAATATGATTAAGGAATAAATTGTTATGAAAATTTATTTTATAAAACTATTTATTATAAATTCTAAAAGAATAATAGGTTATTTGCTTATTCTTACATTGTTATTATTAGTCTTAAAAATAATTTTCCAGTATAATTATTTAGTAAAAAATAAGTTAATATCTTCAATTAGTGAGCAATATCAGAATCGAGAATTGTATGTCTATAATCATAATAATCCTAATACTCTCCAAGAAAATATTGATAAAATTAGAAAAATTAAATTTGTTGAAGAAGTACAGTTTACATCATCATCAAAAAGTGTATTAATTAATGGTAAAAATTTTGTAATGGAATATGCATTAACTAATCATCTTCCCAGAATAGTTTTTGGAGAACAACTGGAATCAAATTATTTGAATGAAATTATTATTCCTGATCATATAAAAGATGTGTTTCAAGAAAAAGAGGTTAATAAATTACTAAATCAATATGTAGATGTCGAATACTATAATAAAAATGGAGAGTTAAAAAGTTTTGAATGTAAAATAGTTGGAATATATCAATCTGCGAAAGAAGCAAATGGAAAAATATATGTATCTAATTTTAATACATTGGAACTAGAAAAGGAAAGCGATATAGGATATTTAGTAACAATAGACAAATATGAAAATGTGGATAAATCAATAGATAGTCTGACGAAAATGAATTTTAGTGTAAATATTTATGATGATTCGTTAGAAAATGAATTAAATATTTATGTATCTCTAAATCAATTATTTAATATATTTGTAGGAATTATTATCTTTATTTTTAGTGGTGTAATTTTTTATATTATTAATGATTTTATTCATATGGAAATAGCAACTATTGCATTAATGAAAGCTATTGGATATAGTAGATTAAAAATATTAGAAAATTTAATTTTTTTGATAACAGTATTATTACTTATTTCATATATGTTATATTTGATTACACAATCAATTATATTAATGGTAGCTTCTAAATTATTTGGTTTGTTAGTTCATGTAGATATAGTATTAGAAATAATTTTGTTCTTAATTACTATAGTTATTGAATTAATTGTAATAATAATTTTTAACATTAAAATTAGTAAAATTAGTATTATAAATTTATTGAAAAATAGTAATAAATAGCTTGTTGTTTTTTTATGCATTTAAGTATTTTTATTCTATAAACTCCAGTTTAAGATTTTCAACCTCACATTTTTTTTCTAAACAATATTCTACCGTAATGCTTATATCATCTTTAAAGGTTTCCTTCGTTGTATGTGAAAATGAGTCGACATCATTATTGTCTAAGTGAGAGATATCTTCAAATAAGAGGGTATTTTTTATATATTTATTGAAAGATTCACCAGAACCTTTTGTCCAATAAGTTTTACCCCAAAATTCACCTTTAAACTTTACATAGAAGGATATCTTATCAAATTTATCTGTTTTTTTTCTTTGCTTAAAATTGGCAATTAGTATTTGTTTTTCTGTATCGCTTATATTTGCATTTCCTGTTTCAAAACCGAAATGTTCAGATTTACCAATGAATTTATGAGTAATATTATTGGTAGATACGTCTTTATTAACAAACTCTTTATAAGAAATAGAACTATCGTAATTTTTATTACAGCCAGTTATCAATACAACTGCTAATCCTAGAAAAGTGATTGAATAGATAATCTTTTTCATAAATATTCCCTTCCTTTTTGCTTAAAGTTATTTCTAAAATATTATATACGTATACTATCATAAATATTCAGGAAATACAATTACCATTAAATCTTTTAGCTAATTGTTTTAGAAAGAAAGTAAGCGTTCATATAGGCTTTTTTTTGTGCTCTAAAATGGGTATAGGGATTGGTGTTACTTCATTAATCAAAGATTCACAAGGTACATAGAATATACTAGAAATAATAAGTACTCACCAAAAAAATGCTATCTCAGTTTTTGAGGTAGTTTTTGTATCCTATTATTTTTATAGGTAGAAGTACTGAATCATTTATTCTAGAAAGGAGATGAGTTTTTTATAAAAAATATATTCAATAAATTCCATGATAAAAAAGAATAGAAAGGAGAGGATGAAATTGGAAGAAAAAGAATATATCATAGATGCCTTTACGAGGGAAGGCACAAATACAAATTTAGAAGTAAACAATATAAATGCATCTTGTATTACTTCAAAAAACAATAAATTTTTATTAGATAGTGAGGGTAATTTAACGGTAAAAAGTATCAAAGCAGATACCTTTATTTCAGATACTACATTAAATATGTTATATCCAATAGGTTCTATTTATCTGTCTGTTACTGAAACCAATCCAAGTAGCTTATTTGGTGGTACTTGGGAGCAAATAAAAGATAAGTTTTTACTTTCTTGTGGAGAAACTTATCAAAATGGTACTACAGGAGGAGAAGAGAAACATACTCTGACGGTAACAGAGATGCCTTCTCATAGTCATACTTGTACATTAGCCTATGGTGCAACAGATCCAGCGAAAGGTCTTGGTTATGCTACCCAAATAGCAGCAACACATTTTGTAGGATTTATAGATTATCAAGGTGGAAATGCTCCTCATAACAATATGCCACCATATTTAACAGTTTATATGTGGAAGAGAATAGGTTAGTGGTGAAGAAATGAAAGAAGTAGAATTAATTAGTAAAAGAGGATTAAGAGAAAAACATTTCTTACAAAAAGATGGAACCATTCGAGCAGAGATTTATCCTATGGATATCCATTATTTAAAAAAAGGAAAATATGAAGAAATTGATAATACTTTAATAAAAAGAAAAGGGGCTTATAAAAATAAAGCAAATGATTATCAAGTAGAATTTAATGAAGATTACAAGAAATCCATAATGAAGATGAAAAAGAAGAAACATTATATCGATTTTAAAATAGAAAATGATAAAATTAACGATGTGAAATTAAAAAAGAATAAGTTATCAAAAACAGTAATGGATGTTTCTTATCCTGGTATATTAGATGATATAAATATTGAGTATAAAATGTTATCCAATAAAGTAAAAGAAACGATTGTATTAAAGAAAAATCATTACCATAAATTAAGTTTTTCACTAGATACTGATTTAGAGTTAAAAGAGAAAGATGGAGAGGTTCTTGCTACTAATAAAAAGGAAGTCATCTTTACGATTGATAAACCCTATATGATGGATGCTAGGGGAGTAAGAAATGATAATGTGTATTATCAATTAAAGAAGAAAGAGACGGGTTACTCATTAGACTTAATACTAGATGAAGAGTGGTTGAACTCACCTAGTACAAAGTTTCCAGTATCGATTGATCCAACGATTAGTAATAATAGTCAAACTTCACTAAAATTATATGATACATTTATTTATCCAGGAGATACCAATGATGTTCGAAGTAATCTTGGATATTTAATCGCAGGAGTACAAAAAATCAATGGTCAAAGTAGAATTAACAGAACTCTTATAAAGTTTGATTTACCAGTGATTGGAACAGGATATGAAATCGTAGATGCCTATCTTGATTTAATTCCCTTTTTAGGGTACCGAAATGTAGAAGGTTCATTTGAACATTTAGTAGCAGTTCATAGGTTAACGTCAGATTGGACAGAAAGTGGAGCGAATTGGAATACGATGCATGATAAATATGACAGTAGAGTAGAATATATTACATCAACTTATCGCTCTGCTTTATCTGAAAATAATACCATTAATGCCTATCCAATCGGTATGGATATCACTGGATTAGTAAAAAAGTGGTATGAAGATACCCCTAATTATGGTATTATGATTAAATCATGTGATGAAAGTTATACCAATGATGATTATCCCATGTTTTTTTCCAATAATAATACGGTAAATGGAAATCCAAAGCCTGTCTTTGTCATTCAATATCGAAATCAAAATGGACTAGAAAGTTATTGGGATTATAAAGAACAATTATTTACAGATGGTAGTGCTTATGTTAATACACATACAGGAAACTTATCGACGGTTTTCAAGCTAGGAAATACCATAGGTGGTGCGATGCCCGCCTCTTTAAGTTTAGTTTATAATACCAATGATGTTATTCTAAATAAGGAAACCTTCTTTGGGAAAGGATTTCAACTTAGTTTAGAACAAACGATAGAGAAAATAGAGAAGGGATTCCAATATCAAGATGAAGATGGAACCATTCATTACTTTTATAAAAAAGAACCAGATATTTTTGATAGTAACAAAGAACCTGATAACTTTTATTATGATGAAGATGGATTAAATTTAAAAATAGAAGAGTTCGATAATGAATTAAAAATGATGGATAACAATAGTAATGAGATGATATTTTCTAAAAAAGAAAATAAGTATTATTTAACACTGATTAAAGATATCGATGATAATAAGATAACTATTGAATGGAATCCCAATCATTCTATCAGTAAAATAATAGATAAATATAGTAATGAGATTAATATTCAATATCATAGTGATGATATTACCATTGTAAGTTCTGATTATACAACAACAAAACTGAATTACACGAATCATCAATTAACTAGTATAGAAAGTATCAATGGAGTTACTACTTTTCAATACAATAGTAATCAGATTATCTCTTCTATTACCGATGTTACAGGATTAAAGACTGGATATGAGTATTATGAAAAGATTCCCTATCGAATGAAAAAAGTAACATCTTATGGATTAGATAATGCTTTGGGAAAATCTTATACCTTAAAATATAGTATCTATGAAACTACTGTTACCGATAATAATGGTTTATTAGAAACGATTGCTTTTAATAGTTATGGAAATGCCACTTCTAGAAGTCTTTTAAAAGGACAATGGGAAATAGACGATGCCTATTCTATTGAAAAGACTTTTGATAATAAAAACAAATTAACTTCTAGTATGATTCCCAATAAATACATAAAAAATTATTTGAAAAATACAAGTTTTGAATCGAATACTCTTTTATTTACGAAAGAGGAAGGAATTATCACTTCATTTGATACAGAGAATATGAATTCAGGACTTAGAAGTTTAAAAATAGAATCCACCATACAAAAGAAATCCATAGAACAAATGGTAACTATCAAAAAAGGAGAATATTATACTTTTAGTGGATATTTTAAAAGTGATATATCCCTAGAATCATCTCTTAGCTATATAAATAGTAAGGGAGAAGAAATAAAAACGATTGAGACAGTAGATAGTTCGGATGAATTCGAAAGAGAGGACGTCACCATATTTTATGGAGAAGATGCAACAAGTGATTTAAAAATCAAAATTACTCTACAAGAAGTAGGTGCAATCTATCTAGATGATATTCAATTAGAAAAAGGAGAGGTAGCAAATTACTATAATATAATTGAAAACTCTGATTTTAAAGAAGGTTTAACAGGATGGAACTATAGCGCAAGCTTAGATGAAAAGGAAGTAAATCCTAATAATTATATTAAAGTAGTGGATGTAAATAATAACACAAAAGCATTAAAAGTAAATATGCAGTATAACTTGAAGACACTTATTGAAAAAAAATATAATATTAAGGGAAAAGAAGGAGACTCTTATACATTATCTTTTTGGTTTAAGAATACAGCTACCGCTTCCTATGCTCCTGATATAGGAAGTAATATATCACTCTTTTATGAGCCAAGTGGAGAACCATTAGGAAGCTGTATATTATCACGTATTTTACCAATCACGAATGGAGAATCATGGCAACACTTTGTTTATACCGACAAATCAATTGAAGATTTCAAATCTGTATCTATTAGATTCCATAATTATGGAAGTGCCAATACTTTTTACATTACAAACTTATCTTTTTATAAAAATGTTACTAGAGGAGAATATAACTATGATGAGAGTGGTAATTTAATATCTACTATTGATCAATCCGATAATACCAATGTATTTAAATATGATAAAAATAATCAATTAATTAGTATGACGAATCCACTAGGAAAAGAATTCAAGTATGAATATGACAATGAGAAAACCGATAGAGTATTAAGTGCTATCGCATCGAATGGAATATCAAACCAAATCATCTATGATAAAAAAGGAAATCCAATTACTACAAAAATATCAAGAAAGTATAATAAAGAAATCATAGATGGATTTTATAAAATAAGAAATAAAGGTACCAATAAATACTTAAAAGCAGAATTAAATATGGTATTGTTAGAAGAAAATGAATGTAGTAATACGATATGGAAATTAGTAAAGAAAGATGAATATATAAAAATCTTATATAGTGTTCAACCAGAGTATTCAATTTCTTATCGAGATGGTATTTTAATACTAGACAAAGAAGACACTAATAATTTATTTCAATTAGAAAAAAATACAGATAGTAAGAATGGTACTTATTATATAAAATATCTTAGTGGAACATCAACTGGTGGAGAAGTAAGATTCTTAACAGCTAATAATAATTTAGTAGAAGCCAAACCATATAGTGAATTATCATCTAATATAGAGTTTTATATCGAATTAACAGATGAGTTATTGATAGAAAATGATGCAGAATATACAGAAGATGGAAGATTTCTAACTAGTGTAACCGATAGTAATTTAAATAAAGTAATGTATGAAACAGATACTACTACAGGACAATTACTTTCTATCACGAATCAAAATAATTTAAAAACAGGCTATACTTATAATGAAAAAAGACAAGTAACCGAAATTAAATCAGGAGAAAAGAAAGTAAATTACCAATATAATGAGAAAGATTCACTGGAAAAGATTATTCAAGGAAGGAAAGAGTATAAACTTTTCTATGATGATTTCTTAAATGTGAATAAGGTAATGTTAGGGAATCATATTACGTTAATAGAAAATACTTTTTTAGAAAATAATGGAAATTTACAAAAGAGTACTTATGGTAATCATCAAGAACTATCTTATGAATATGATTCTTTTAATCGAGTAAAAACATTTTATCGAATGGATGGTGATTATCATTATAAATATGATAATAATGGGAATATAGCAAAAGTATTGTCTAATAATTATAAAGAAAAATATAAATATGATGTTTCTAATAGACTTTATGAGTATCGATATAATGATTTTAAAATAAATTATACTTATAATTCTAATAATAGTGTTACCAATAAAAAATATAAATTAGATAATATTATTCATACTTTAGAAAATACAATTGATAAAGAAGAATATGTTACAAAAGTAAAACTAGATGATAAAGAAATGAATTATAGTTATGATGAATTAGGAAGAATTACTGGTAGAGATATTGGTGCTTATCAAACGAAATATCACTATTTATCAAATGGTAATAGAACTACTAGTTTAATTAAGAAAGTATTGAATAATAATGACGAATATGAATATAAGTATGATAAGTTATATAATATTACGGATATTTATCATAATCAGCAGTTAATCAAACATTATGAATATGATATTTATAATCAACTTAAGAAAGAAGAAAACTATGATACAAATAAAACAATAGAATATACTTATGATAATTCTGGTAATATAGTAGAAGTAAAAGAAAATTCAATTACTCATACTTATGTATATGGAAATAGTAATTGGGAAGATCAATTAACAAAGTATGATACAGAAAGTATTATTTATGATGAAATAGGAAATCCAATTAAAATAGGAGAAAATAAGACTTTAGAATGGATAAATGGAAGAACACTAAAGAGTTATAAAGATTCTAGTAAAAACATAGATGTAAGTTATACTTATGATGTTGATGGAATTAGAACTAGTAAGATAGTAAATGGAGTAGAAACAAAATATTATTTAGAAAATGATGATATTATTTATGAACAAAGAGGAGATTATGTAATTTATTATCTATATGATTTGACAGGGATTGTAGGATTGGAATATAATGGGAATAGATATTACTATAAAAAGAATTTACAAGAAGATATCATAGGAATTATTAATAGTAATAACCAACAAATAGTAACCTATGAGTATGATAGTTGGGGTAAAGTATTAAGTATCAAAGACAGTAATGGTAATATCATAGAAGATACTAATCATATAGGAATCATCAATCCATTCAGGTATAGAAGTTATTATTATGATAATGAAACAGGATTATATTATCTAAATAGTAGATACTATCATCCAGAATGGAAAAGATTTATCAATGCGGATGAAATATTAGGAGCAAATCAAGACTTAAATAGTTATAACTTATATGCTTATTGTAGTAATAATCCGATTATACAAAGTGATCCATCAGGACATGGGTTATGGAAAAGTATAAAAAAAGTTATAAGAAAAATAACCAATTCTTTTACTAAAAACAAGGCAACTACATCTAAGCCAAAAAATGTCAAAGTATCATTATCTAAAATAAATACAGCTTCTGGGGTTAGTAATAATGGGAATAATAAACTACCAACAGTCGGAAAACCAAATTCGGTTGCTTCAAACAATAAAGGAGATAAAAGATATTATGGAGAGGATGGAAGAGCTACAAAAGATGTAGATACTAGTCACCCGTGGAGACATCCTGACTTAGAAAATCCGCATGAACATGATTGGGTATGGGGAGAAGATGGTAGTCCAACTAGAGGAGAAGCACATAATTTTTCTAATGCTGCTATTGAAACTGTAGCTATCATAGGTATTGCATACTTAATATATAGAGGGGTTAGAATGTTACCATCTTTAATTCCTACATTTTGGTGGACTATTCCTATAAATGTAGCAACACCTTAGCAGATTTAATTAATTAGATTTAAATAAGAAACTTTAAATTTACAGTGTGTGGTATATTGTAAAACTAAATCTGTAATAAATAAAAAATTAGAAAGGAAAAATCAATCTCTCGAGATGAAACTGTCTTAAGACTGATAGTATGAGATTATGATAGGATTAAAATTTAAAATAAAAAATGAGTATGATAAGGTTTTGAATAAAATATTCCACAATATAGATTGCTCTGATTGTAAATGGAAAATTGTAAATGAGGAAGTATTAGGAAGAAAAGGAAAGGATTTTTTTACGAAATATGAATATGAAGATGAAGAATTTCAGGAAATCATTAAAAGTGAGTATTATCCAATCTTTTTAAATTTACAAATGTTTTATAAAAATCATAACGTAACAAAGTTAAATAGTTATGATGATTTTATTAAAAGCCCATGTGAGTTAGTTCTATTTATAACAGATAATATTTATGTTGATATCTTTATTAAAAACCAAAATATAATAGAAAAAATATATAAAAATGCAATTCATTTTGATTATGCTAGTATTGAGTATATTAAAGAGAAAAAGGAAATGGATAGATTACTTTCCTTACATTCGAACTAACAATTCATTCTAAAAATGAACTGATTAATAATGATGGTAGATAATAAATTCTATCATCATTTTTGTTACGAATTTTTAAAGTGCAAGAATTACACTTTGGAATTGATAGAATGGATAAAATTCAATTATTAAGCAAGCAGAAATTGCTCAAGTTATTGGTAAATCATTAAGAACTGTAAAAACTAGGATGATTTAAAAGATTTAATTTGGTTTTATATCAATGGGTTTATGGTTGATTACATGATAAATACCGAAACCAACGAAAAAACAGAGGAAAATGATATTTTTGGTATGTCATTCGTTGAATTTTGGCGTTTTACGAGAAAAGGTAATAAATGGGTTTTATCGAAGATACTATAATCAAATGAGTCAGATCAGATTATTTTTGAGTGAAAGTTAATAAAACAAAAAAGAAAGACATATATTTTTCTAGGTGATAACTTTGAAAAAGTATGTGTTTTTATTATGGTTAGTTGTTTTTTGTCTTTTTCCTCTTAATGTAGGAGCTTTAGCCTTTAGTGCAAAGTCAGCCATTGTCATGGATATGGATAGTGGGAGGATTTTATATAGTAAAAACAAAGATGAGAAAAGATTAATTGCTTCTATTACTAAAATTATGACGGCAACGATTGCTCTTGAAAAAGGAAATTTAAATAAAAACTTTGAAGCGGGGGAAGAGATACTAGAAATGTATGGAACTAGTATTTATCTAGAGTATAAAGAAAAAATGAAACTAAGAGACTTACTTTATGGATTAATTCTTCGAAGTGGTAATGATGCTGCTGTTGTCATTGCCAATAACATTTCAAAAAATGAAAAAGAATTTGTGAAATTAATGAATCAAAAAGCGAAAGAAATTGGAATGGAGAATACTACCTTTTCCAATAGTCATGGGTTAGATGAGAAAACAAAAAATTATTCAACTGCATATGATATGGCAAAACTTTCTGCTTATACCTATAAAAAATTTAGTGAGTACCGAAAAATATCAAAGACAAAAGAGTATGAAGTACAAACAAAGAACAAGAGTTATTTATGGTATAATCGTAATAAATTATTAAACTCTTATTCCTATTGTACCGGTGGAAAAAATGGATATACACCAAGTGCAGGAAGAACTCTAGTAACCACTGCAGAAAAAAATGGTCTTCGTCTAACAACCGTTACTTTAAGTGATCCAGATGAATATCAGACACATGAAGAATTGTATGAACATATTTACGGAAAATATAAAAAATATAAAATTTTAGATAAAAACCATTTAAGTATTGATAAGAGTTTCTTTCCTGATGATATTTATATCAAAAAATCCTTTTCTTATCCTTTAACAGAAGAAGAAAAAGAAAATATTAAAACGACATTAAAAATAACTAAAAGTAAAGGCTATCGAAATCATTCACAGATTGGTATGATTGAAGTTTCTTTAAAAGATAAAGTGCTAAAAAAAGTCCCTCTTTATGTAAAATTAAAGAAATAACTAAGAGCTTTTTACGAATCTTAAGAAATTGATACTAGGATTATTGAGAAAACGAAAACCAATATCAGGGGAACCAATACCACTAGATATATAGATTTTGGTATCGTTTACTTCATAATAGGGTTCTGTGTATTTACTAGAGCCTTTTTGTTTGATGATTCCTCCAATAAATGGAAGTCTTATTTGGCCATTCAGAGAATTTCCTGCGAAAACTAGATGGGGTTGGTAACTAGAAAGAATGGAATCCAAATCTTCTGTTTCACTCATTAAAACCACTTTATAAATGTCTTTATTATGGGTTTCCGTTTGAAAATATTGAAATGCCTCCGTTACCTTTCTTTTATTATTAACATAAGAGGATAGACCAACCATTAAAATAGGGGATTTATCTTGATTATAAACGACATCATAAGTATTATCTAAAACTTTAAAGTTACTCTGATTCATTATTTTTTGAAACAAATCGGGATTATCTTCTTTTCCCATAATAGCATATTTTCCAATCGTAGTATCTATTTTTTGTAATTCCTTTATTATTTGTTCTTGCTTTTTTAAAGATAATTTCTCATTATGTTGAATAATATTTCCTGTAAAGACAACAAGATCTGGTTTTCGCATATTTATTTGTTTGACTAGACTTTTTAGTTCCTCTTGAAAAATAGTAGTTCCATAATATAGGTCTGAAAATTGAATCACCTTCACTCCATGAAAAGATTCTGGTAGATTAGAATCTATCATTCTTTCTTCTTTTACCACAATTCCCTTGGTAGAAGAGTAATAAGTATAAAAATATATAAGAAAGAAGAGTAAAATGATAACAAAAGTTATCTTTACAAAAAGAAGTACATATTTTTTTGTTTTTTCATGTAATTCTTCTTTTTCTAGTTCTTTTTGTATCTCTTTGTTTTTTTCCTCTCTACTATCCATCGTATCACCTTATTCTTATTTTATCATAGATTCATTCGATATTTAAAAAAAATATAAAAAATGTTATGATAGAATGGTAAAAAAGAGGTGAAAATATATGAGAAAAAGTAAAAAACAAAAAGAAGATCGTTATTATTTGTTAACGATGGTATTAGGAGCATTATCGATTTTAAGTTATGAAATTATCTTTTTTAAGGAATATAAGATATTTGTTATGATATGGTTTTTAGTCTTTTTATTTTTAGAACTAAATGTTAGTAGAATAATATGCAGTGAAAATGAGTTAAAAAAGTCCTATTTTTCTATCCTTATTTCTTCTCTTTCTATTCTTTTGTCTTATATGATAATTATCATTTTTTCGAATCAAATGATATCCTATATCGAGATAGGGAAATACTTTTTCCTTTATTTCTTTCATTTTAGTCTTTATGTCGTATGTTACCATAAATTTTTTCAAAAGAAAAAAATACAAAGTAATCTCTTTTTTGGAAGTATTTTACTTAGTATTTTGTTATTTCATTATTTTATACTAAAATAGATAATAGAGTTAAAATGGTATTATGCATCATGTGCATAGAGATAGAGGTAAATACCGTATTTGTCTTTTGATACATAATCGCAAAGCTAATCCCTAAAGAAGAGTAAGGTATAATATAAAGAAATTGTCCTAGATTATCTGCAGGGAAGACATGTAAGAATCCAAAGAAGATTCCAGATACTAAGATAAATAGGATATCTTTTTTTATGTTATCTCGAAATACTTTACGAAATGTAATTTCTTCGACAATAGGTGCGATAAATCCTGCACTAAAGACCATTAAAATAGGTAAAGCTGTAATCATTTGTTGAACTAGTTGTTCGTTGTCGGCTCCATCGTTTTGGAACAGGATGGACAAAGTAATATTCGATACCATCATACCAGCTAACCCAAGTAACCAATATTTTAGCCCAATATCCATATTATCTGCTAAATTCTTTTTAAAAATATTCCATTCCTTTTTTAATTCTTTTTGATAAAGAAAAAGTAAGCATAATAGAATAATAAAACTACTACTAAAGTTTAAGATGACAGCATTGGTATTGGTAATTTTTTTGATACCAAAAATCATAACAAATAATCTTTGAATCGTACTACTTAAAAAGAATAATACTAAGGCAGTAATTCCTTTCATAATATTTTTATACTTTTTTATATTCATTTTTATCACCAATTAGATAATAACATACCTTTTTCGTAAAATCACTTAATTTTAGAATTTTGTTTACTTTTTTCTTCTCTTTTTGTATAATAGACGATACTTATTAGGAGGGGGAAGTATGGATTTAGAAGCCATGGAACATTTTGAAAAGTTAAAAAAATTAATAGATGATTCCTTTTTAGATAAAAATTTAAAATACAGAAAGAAAAGAAATAAAGAGAAAGAAGATGATGAGATAGAACAGTATGTGAGATTAAATAGTATTACTCGTTTAAAATTATCAGAAGAAGATGAAATTTTTGTAATTCATTATTTAGGAACTCTTGGTATCTCTGTTAGAGGAGATTCTTCTTATTATAGTGGTATTTGTGATAATTATATACAAGCATCTCATCTAAAAAGAGATTCTACTATCAAAGACAAACTAACAGAAGAGGAGACGAAAAAGTATTTAGAGGAATATCAAAGGACAAAAGATATTACTATCCGAAATAAAATTATAGAGTCCAATTTACCTTTAGTACGTTATCTTTCTTACAAATATTCTAATTTGTATGGTGTGGAACAAGAGGTATTAGAAAGTTATGGAGCCGAGGGTTTAATTATGGCTCTTGATACGTATGATCCTACGAGAGGAAAATTTGGAGCACATCTTTCCATGAAAATTCAAGGTTATATTTTTCGTGCACTTACTATTTCTAATTTAGGCGAGGATGGTTTAACTTTCATAAATTCGGTTGGTAAGAAAAGAAGTACAGATACGAAGTACTTTGAATATCTCTATGCGAAATCAAAAGTGGAGCAACAAACAGGTAAAAAGTTAAAAGATAATCCAGAATTGATAGAAGTAATTACTCAACATTTGGAAAAGGTAGGATACATAAAAGGAAAAGACTTAGAAGAATTAAAAACAAGAACGTTGGCTAATAATCCGTATTCTTATGAGCAAATAGAAAATAATCTTTCTTATTTAGAGGATGATACTTTATATAGTGAGACAGTAGAAAAAGTATTTCAACAGGAGTTAGCAGAATTCATAGAAGATATAACCGAAGAACTTCCGGAAAAAAATAGAGAGTCCTTACGCTCTTTTTATGGGCTAGGAGGACAAAAGAGTAACACTTTGGAAAGTATTGGAAAAAGGGAAGGTGTAACTCGTGAGGCGATAAGACAAAGATATGAAGCGGGAAAAGAAGAGTTAAGGAAGCTAATGAAAAGTTGGTATTGGCAACGCTCTTCCATAACAAAATCTTTTTTAGAATACAGCAATCACGAATATGAGAATAATCCTCATCCTATCTATATAAAGAAAAAAATTTGAGAGGTGTTAAAATGAATTTTGACAAACTAAAAGAATTAGTTAACGATTCTTTTTTAGATAAGAATTTAAAATGTAGAAAAAGAAGGAATGAAGAAGGGAAAGAGGAAGTAGAGATATACTTGCCGTTAAGTTGTATTGATAAGTTTAAACTAGAGGAAGAAGAAGAGGTCTTTATTATTCAATATTTAGGTAGCAAGGGGATTGAGGTGAAAGGGAGTTCTTCTTGCTACAGTGATGTTTGCGATAATTATATACAATATGGAAAAATGAGACTATATAAAAAAGCTTATAAATTACCAAAGGAAGTACAACAATCTTATTTAGAAGAATATGAAAAATCGAGAGATATTAAAATAAGAAATAAATTAGTGGAAGCCAATTTGTATATAATAAAAATTTTTTCAAGGAAGTATCAATTTGCATTTGGGTATGATTATGATTTATTAATGAGTTATGGTAGTGAAGCTCTTATAAGTTCAATAGAAAATTATGATTCTACTAAGGGGAATTTTAATACTTATATTAATAAGTTCATTTCTCTTTTTCTGTCTTGTTGTATAGAAATTGGGACATTTGGGGTATCTGGGTCGAATTTTACTTTGAAAATAGCCAAACAAAAGTCGAAAGATAGTAGTTATTATGAATATTTTGAAACAAAACTTGCTAATAGAAGTCAATACCTAAATTCATATTTTTTATAAAATGTAT
>CAJUIY010000036.1 GCA_910586865.1 uncultured Bacilli bacterium | reverse complement strand
AGCAATTATTTATAAATTACTCTTCTTTTTTAGTGGATAGGTCTGAACTGTTACACATTTTTTGTAAAATTTTTGATATTATATTGTTAATTAAAAAAATTGTTGGTATAATAAATATATAATATGAAAGGATGTGTTAAGATATGAAGGCAGCATCAGGAGAATTAAACTTAACGGTTATTACTCTTATTGCGATTGCAGCAGTAATTGGATTCTTTTGGATTATGTGGCCAAGAATTCAAGAGTCATTAAATACGCAATGGGATAACATCAGTAATTCTCATGCTATGATTGTTACTCAATATAACAAATAATTTAAATAATAAGATGAGGTGTTTTAGATGAGAGATGCGATAGGTGGAGTAGTGAATGTAGCATTTATTGCTGTATTCCTTGTTATTGTTAGTGGTTATTTGGCATTTTCTGTTAGTTATAACAAAGCTTTTAAGGTAAAAAATAAGATTATATCTATTTTGGAACAATATGAATATTATAATAGTGTTTCTAAAGGGATGATTGATGAATACTTAAAAGAAATTGGATATAATGCGGATAATCCAAGAGTAGGAGCAGGCGATTATGATACTTGTGAGAAGGGATACTGTATTAAATGGGTTCAAGATGATACTGCTTCCACTGGACTTCCAAGAGGGCATTACAAAGTAATGACAGCAGTTTATGTGGATGTACCAATTTTTAATAAATTTTTACCATTTATGACTTTTTTACAAGTAGCAGGTGATACGAAGTCTATCTATGTCTCTCAATCATCAGCAACAAGTTAAGAGGTGATAATTTGAATGTTATTGTAGCAAATGAAAAAAAAGATGAGTTATCGAATCTAGATATTGATGTGATTAAAAGTATCAGTGGTGAATACGAAGTAGGAGAATTGATTGCAATGTTTGAAAATTTCTTCTACGATAAAATGATATTAGATGTAACAGCAATCTCTAATTATCAAGACATCTCTGTAATTCAAAGACTAGCAAGTAGTTTAGGATCAAACAAGTTAGTAATATTAGTACCAGATGAGCTATGCTCATCTAATTATCTATCTGGATTAATTTCTTGTGGAATCTATAATTTTACTAATAATTTGAATGCTGTAAAACAACTTTTAGTAAAACCCAATACAGAAGAGGATGTAAGACAAATTGCAGAACTTAGTAATGCATCGACTCAGGTCGCAAATCGAGTGAGAACTGGTATTGAGAACAAAATCATAGGATTTCGAAATGTTACGGAACATGCAGGAGCTACGTGTCTTATTTATATGCTAAAGAAAGAGTTAACAACACTTTATGGAAAAAGTGTTTATGCAATTGAAGTAAATAAAAAAGATTTTGAATTCTTACCTGATAAAAATATGTTTTCTGTAACTGCCGTTAATTTAGATAATAAAATTAGCGAACTAAATGATGTTAGTGTCATTTTAGTAGATTTGAATGATTATAAAGATGATACCATTTGTCAGGAAGTGATTTATCTATTAGAACCAAGCACAATTAAATTAAATAAACTAATCAAAACGAATCGAACAGTATTTGAAAGATTAAAAGGTAAAAAAATAGTGTTAAATAAGAGTCTTCTTAGCAATAAAGATGTTACAGAATTTGAATATGAAGCAAATACAAAAGTCTACTATAATTTACCACCTATTAATGATAGGGAAAAAAGTTCAGATATGAGTGAATTTATGTATCGACTTGGTTTGGTAGATGATGTAGCAGTAAAACATGGTGATATGAAGAATGTATTTGGATTATTTAAACTTTAATAGAGGCAGGCATGCTTCTTTTTTTCTGCGATAAAGGTTGGCTTAGTCTTTAGTGCATGCTATAATAAAACTAACTTATATAAATTAGAAAGAGGCTTTGTATGAAAAAAGTAGTAATCATAGGAGCAGGACCAGCCGGATTAACTGCTGCTTATCAATTATTAAAAAAAAGGAAAGACTACCAAGTGATTATTTTAGAAAAAGAAAAACAAGTGGGAGGAATTTCAAAAACGGTTCATTATAAAGGAAATCGAATGGATATAGGTGGCCACCGTTTTTTTACCAAAAGTCAAGAAGTAAAAGAAATATGGACTTCTATTTTACCAATTCAAGGAAAAAAGTCGTACGATGATAAAAAATTAAAAAAAGTGAAGAAATTAAAAAGAGGAGGACCAGATCCAGAAAAAGAAGATAAGGTATTACTTATTAGGGATAGAGTATCTAGAATTTATTATGAAAATAATTTTTATGATTATCCAATTACTCTTAATTGGAAAACCATTCAAAATTTGGGCTTCTTAAGAACCGTAGTCTCAGGATTTAGTTATTTACAATATCAGATATTAAAGAAAAAAGAATGTAATCTTGAAGATTTTTATATAAATCGCTTTGGAAAAAAGTTATATTCTATGTTTTTTGAAGGATATACGGAAAAAGTATGGGGAAGAAAACCAAAGGATATTTCAAAAGAGTGGGGTTATCAACGGGTAAAAGGGATTTCTATCAAAGCAATTTTAAGAGATTATTTCTATCGGTTATTTCATATTCAAAATAAGAAAAAAGAGACTTCACTAATCGAAGAATTTTATTATCCGAAATATGGTCCAGGGCAATTATATGAAGAATTGGCAAAAAAAGTAAAGAAGATGGGAGCTACTATCTATCAAAATAGTGAAGTAGTAAAAATAACAAAGAGAAAAGAAAAAATAGAAAGTATCACTTATATAAAAGAAAAAAAAGAATATAAGGAAGATTGTGATATTGTCATTTCTTCTATGCCAATAAAAGATTTGATTGAGGATTTAAATAGTGTTCCAAAAAATGTACAAGAAATTGCCCGCCATCTTCCTTATCGAGATTTTATTACGATTGGAGTATTAATACCTAGTTTATCTATTAAAAATAAAACGAAAATAAAAACAATAAATGATACTATCCCGGATTGTTGGTTATATATTCAAGATAAAAATGTAAAAATGGGAAGAATTCAAATATTTAATAATTGGTCTCCTTATATGGTAAAAGATTGGAATAGGACAGTTTGGCTTGGTCTTGAGTATTTCTGTTTAGAAAATGATGATTTTTGGAATCTTTCCGATAAAGAATTGAAACATTTTGCAGAAGAGGAATTACGAAAAATGGGAATCATTGATTGTAAGGTTTTGGATAGTTGTTGTCTTAGAGTTCAAAAAGCATACCCTGCTTATTTTGATAGTTATCAAGATATAGGCATAGTAACAAATTATCTAAATTCAATTTCCAATCTATATTGTATTGGTAGAAACGGACAACATCGATATAATAATATGGATCATTCAATGTTAACTGCAATCAAAGCAGTGGAATGTATACTAGATAATCAATTAGATAAGAGTATTATCTGGAATGTAAATGTAGAAAAAGACTATCATGAGGAGGAAAGTAAGTTATGAAAATAATCCATAAATTAAAAAATTATCATCCTAATAAATATATTTGTTACTTATACTTTTTCATTCCTATCTTTATTGGTTTTATTGTTAGAATGGATAAAGAAGCCGATATTTTCTTTTTATTACGATATGGAGAACAAGTAGTAAATCATGGTTTTCCAGTAACAGACTTTTTATCCATGCATCAAGGTTTTGATTTTGTGATGCAACAATGGCTTTCTTCTGTTATTTTTTATTTATCTTATCATGTCCTAGGATATTATGGTTTATTACTGATGGTAAATCTAGTAAATCTTTTTATTCTTTATATGCTTTATAAATTCTGTATGTTGTTAAGTGATAATAATTATAAAATATCGATTATCCTTACTTGTATTACGGATTTACTATTGGAAACTAATTTTATTGTGCCTAGACCTTTTATCTTTGATTTCTTATTATTAATTATCGTTTTATATATTATGGAAGTCTATTATCAAAAAAAGAGTACAAAAATATTATTATGGTTACCATTGATATCAATACTACAAATAAATTTACATTCTTCTACTTGGTTTATGTTATTTCTATTTATGCTTCCCTATGTAGTTAGTCTTTTGTATGAGACGATTACAAATCATAAAGATAAGAGAATTTACAAAGTTTTAGGGATTATGATTTTGATGTTTTTCGTAGGTTTTCTAAATCCCTATGGAATAAAAAATATTACTTATCTATTTACCTCTTATGGAAATGAATATATTAATAAATTGATTATAGAGATGCTTCCTCCACTCATCAATAATTATGGCTTTATCACTTTTGTTATTATGGGCGGAGTATTAGGAACCTATATTTATTATAAAAAGGAAGTTCTAAGTTTAAGATATGGATTATTGCTATTAGGAGTAACTATTTTAAACTTATTACATCTTAGAAACTTTTCTTTGTATGTGATAGGAGCAATTCCACCACTTGCACTATATTTAAAAAATGTCTTAAGAAAAGATTATAGTAAAAAAGCAAATGCTGCTTATAAAAGATATTATAAAATAGTATTAGGAATGTTAGGTATTTATATTCTTGTTATCGTAATTTGTACGAACAATAAATTTACAAATCCATTAGACAAAGGAGTAGATTATCTATTAGAACATAATAAAAAACAAGAGATTGTTTTGTATGCAGACTATAATAATGGTAGTTATTGTGAATTCAGAGGATTAAAGCCATATATTGATGGAAGAGCTGAAATATTCTTAAAAGCTAATAATAAAAAAGAAAATATACTCAAAGAGTATTATCTCTTATCAAATGATCATCTGGATTATAAAAAGTTTGTTGATAAATATCAATTCACCCATTTGATTTTATCAAAAGATGAATCGTTATATCATCATATTTCCAATGACAAGAACTACAGGAGAATTTATCGTGGGAAAGATTATGAAATCTATGAAAAAAAGAAATAAAATGATGATTAAAATTGTAAATTTTAAAGTGAAATGTTGACTTTATAGGTAAATATAGTGTAATATGGTATGTAGTGAAGGAGAGGTTATAAATATGTCAAATATATTTCAAATTGGAAGAGTTGGCAACGTAAAGGATAGTTGTGGGGGATTAGAGCCAATTGTAAAGATTATAAAACTTGGTATTATGCCAGTTGTACAAATTGGTATTCCTATTCTTTTAATTGTATTTGGAGTAATTGATTTAGGAAAAGCTGTTATTTCAAGTGATGAAAAAGAAGTAAAAGCTGCACAATCACGTTTAATCAAACGTTGTATTTATGCAGTAGCAGTATTCTTTATTACAACCCTAGTAAGTCTTATTATGAATTTAGTTGCGATAGGTGCTGACAAAGAAGAAGCGAATGCATCTAGTTGGGCAAAATGTTGGAACGATATTAAAAAATAAGATAGTAAAAAGAAATAATTGCTATTTCTTTTTTTTTTTGGTATAATGACTTTGATTGAGCTTAGTTGGGATGTGTATGAAATGAAGTTAAATGCGTTACAGAAAATGTTTATTATACTGATTTCTATTACTTTGTTTTTACCAGTAAATATAGATGCAAAAGCGAATAATAATACTTATTCTGTTTTTCAAGTGTTAGAAAAAGAAAATGAGGTAGAAGATTTAACTACCTGTGAAGGGATACTTGGAAATGTAGATAAAGATTATACAGTAGCATGGTTATTACAGAAGTTATTAAATTATGTAAAGATACTAGGACCATCGATAGCAGTGGTATTAAGTAGTATTGATTTTTTAAAAGCAATTGTTTCATCCGATGATGAAAATATGAAGAAAACGCAAGCAGCATTTAAAAATAGAATGATTGCAGCGGTGCTTTTATTCTTTATCCCATTTTTAGTAAGCTTTATGTTAGAATTAACTGGCCTTGTAGTAAGTGATGCTAGTTGTGGGTTAAGTTAGTAAGAGAAGAGGTGATTAGATGGTGCAACTTGGTTTTGATTTAATACATGATTTGAGTCAACCTAGTTGGTGGATGGATATATTTAGGTCTTTTTTTGCCATGATTGACCAAGTTGTATATTCATTTTTATCCGTTGTATATCAAATTTTATTTACTATCGCTAAAAGTCAGTTTTTATCTCCAGAAACCATAAAAGATTTTTATGGTAGAGTACAACTAATTATTGGTATATTTATGATTTTTAAATTAACCATATCACTTCTTCAAGTAGTGGTTAATCCAGAGCTTATGACCGATAAGAAGAAGGGATTTGGCCAGATTATTACAAGAATTGTTACGATGTTAGCAATGTTTACAGCTATTATTCCATTAAATATACCAAATGCAGAAGCAGGATCTTATAATGCTTATTTAAATGATAATGGGCTACTATTTGGAACCTTATATTCTCTACAAGATCGGATTTTAGATCAGAATATTTTAGCCAAACTAGTTTTGGGCAGTGAAGATAATAAGTATTCAATAGAGCATGATGACTCTAGAAATAATATTGAAAAAAGTGGTGAAGAACTCGTTGCTTTTCTATTAAAAGGATTTATTCGAGTAAACACCAAAGACAATGGTTCTAAAGTATGTAGTGAAAGCACTGCTTTGGAAATGGGAGAAACAAACTTATTAAAACGTTGGGTTAATTCCCTTCCTGATTGGTTGCCGTTTGTTGGGGCAGATGAAATAGATGCTGATGATGTATATAAAGGTTATAATAATCCTAAAGTAACTAGAGGGATTTTATTACAACTTCCTACTTTACAATGTGATAATGGGTATGCTTTTGCTTATTCACCTATCATTTCAACGGCTTGTGGTGTTATCATCATTGTGATATTGATAGGATTTTGTGTGGATATTGCGGTAAGAACTTTAAAACTTGCGGTTTTAAGATTAATGGCTCCAATACCTATTTTGAGTTATGTAGATCCACAATCAGCCGAAAAGGGTTCATTTGCTGCTTGGACGAAATCTTTAATAGTTACTTATCTTGATTTATTTATACGACTTTTAATTGTATTCTTTGCTGTTTTCTGTGTTCAGGAGATTACAACAAATGGTATTCAACTACCAGTTACTGAAGAGAAATTAGGTGTTGTTAGTGTCATGGCAACAATCTTCATTATTATTGGTATCTTCTTCTTTGTGAAAATGGCACCTAAATTTATCATTGATGCTTTAGGATTAAAAGGAATGATGAGTAATATAGGTTTATCTAGTATCTTAGCAGCAGCAGGTGCGAAAATGACAGGAGGTAATTTCCGTGATTCGCTTCATGCTGGATTGAATGCAGCCAATGCACAAACAGAGGCCTTTAATCAAGGAAAAGCACCTCCAAGACTTGGTCAATCGTTTAATTCAGGAAGGGATTATGCTGCTCAGATGTTAACAGGAAATGAAAAAATGACTTACCAACAAATGAAGCGAGGTAGAGGATATCTTGCCAATGAAGGTATTACGGATAGAACTGCACAAGATCAGAAGAAAAAAATGTTTGCTTTGAAGGATGATGCAGAAGTTGCAAAGAGTATTGTAGATAGATTAAACAATGGCTTAGGCTTTGATTCTCTTAGTCAATCTGAAAAGGAACGCATAGGATTAACTGGGGATGCTTATGAGAATGCGGTAGCAGACTTTAAATTGCGAAATGGTATGGACTTGAGTGATACACTATCAGATGCTCAAATGAATCAACTTGCTCAAGAATCGGCAATGAATTCTTATCTTTCAGCAAGTACTGCTGCAGGAAAAGCAGAGGCTCAATACAAAGATATGCAAACCGAAATGCAAAAAT
The DNA here is from genome assembly GCA_910586865.1 of uncultured Bacilli bacterium. Taxonomy (GTDB): domain Bacteria; phylum Bacillota_I; class Bacilli_A; order RF39; family UBA660; genus UMGS995. The sequence continues at coordinate 12,395 of CAJUIY010000036.1, read as the reverse complement.
GGGGTCTTACAGAGAACTATCGTGGTAAATATAATGCCAAACGTAATACAAGACTTGGTGATGTAGTTAGTCATCCTAAAGATGTATTCTCAGAAGGCGTTATGACAGGACTTAGAAATGTAGCATCTGCTCCTGGAAATACAATCAGGTCTCATCCACCAGCTAGTATGGGAACTGACAGTAGAGAACGTAGAGCAGATAGAGCAAATAGAGAATATGAAAGACAAGAGAGAATAAATAGTAGAACAGGGAGACAGTAAAAAAGGGAGTGTGATATAGATGAATTATTTAATTCCAGCGAATACAAAAAAAGGACAATTAATTCTTGGGATTTTTAGGCCAATTGATTTGATTATCTTTGGAGTAGGCATTTCTATTACGATGATATTTATGGCCTTTCTTCCTATGAGTTCTACCTTAGTTACGGTTATTATTATGTTACCAGCACTGATAACTGGCTTCTTAATTGTCCCAGTCCCTTATTATCATAATATGTTAAATGTCATTGCAGAATTAATCGAATTTCTAACGAATCAAAGGGATTATAAATGGAAAGGTTGGTGTGTAGAACGTGCCAAGAAATAAAGGGGTACCTAAAAATAGGTCAACGGAAGATTGGCTTCCCATCAGAGCCATTCAAAGTGGTATGATATTTACCTATGCAAATAATAAAGTAACAGGGGTTAAAATTACACCTAGAAATATCTTCATCTTAGATGCTGGAGCACAAGACAATATATTAACTAGCCTAAAGAACTTTTACAACATGATTGATTTTGAGTTTTGGTTAGTTGTTGCGGATCGACCAGTGGATATTTCTGTCTATATGTCTCAATTGCAATTACTTCTTAATAATACACAAACACCAGCTATTAGAAAGTTAATTTTGCAAGATTTAGATAAAGGACAATCCTTTATGAATAATAACATTGTAGATACTGAGTATTATATCTTATTTAAAGATAAAGATGAGGATATGATTCAAAAGAAGATTCGGTTACTAATTAACGGTCTTGCTACTTGTGGGCTAAATGCACAACAAGTAAGTAATGATGATTTAAGAATTGTAATGGAAAACTTCTTAAATGGGGGTAGTACGACTAAGTTTGGAACGGTGATGCCACAATGAGTATAAGTATAAGAGGGGAATTAGCTCCTAAAGGGTTAAGTTTTAATGCTAGTGATTTTTTTATCAGTGATAAATATGCTACGATACTATCTGTTGTTAGTTATCCAAGGTATATTCAACCAGGCTATTTGTCTACCCTTACTAGTATGTCAGGAATTAAAATAGTGGCGAAACACATTCCACTTTCTTTTTCAACGATGTCTAAAATGTTAAATCGACAAGTAGCCGATTTAAAAGAGAGATATGGAAAAGAAAAAGACCAAACCATGCGTGAACGAATCAGACAAGATGCAGAAAGCTTAGAGTATTTCACATCGATGCTTGCGGCTAGTCAAGCTCGTATCTTTGATTTTCAACTTCATATTATGATTACTGCCAATACCAAAGAAGATTTAGAGTTAAAGAAAGTGAATGTAAAAAACTATTTAGATGCGATGGAATTAAAGGCAATTTCTTTACGATTCGAACAAGAGAAAGTATTGAAATCTATTTTACCGATATTTCCTCCTCAAGATGTAGAGGAGAGAATTGGAACTCCAATTCCATCCATTACGTTATCTGCTATGTATCCTTTTATCTTTGATAGTATAAAAGATCCAGGGCTTTCTACTCTTTTAGGTGTCGATTTTTCTGGAGGAGTCATTTTATTCAATCAATTTTTATATAAAATAAGAAAAGAAAATAATCGAAATAATGCCAATATGATTATTTTAGGAACATCAGGTAGTGGTAAATCAACCGCTGCGAAACTAATGCTTCGCACTCATATTCGAAATGGATGTCAAATTGTTGCGATTGATCCCGAAAATGAACTGACGGAAATTACAAGAACTTTTGGTGGAGATCAAGTAGATATTGGTAAAGGTGGAGAATTTGGCCTTATTAATCCATTAGAAGTGGTTATCGATGCGGATGAAGAGGAAATTAAACAAGGACTTGGCTATACGGTTTTAACAAGAACGTTACAATTTTTAAAAGCTTTTATGAAATACTATGATCCATCGATTGAAGAAGATGTTTTAACAATGTTTAGTGAAGTTGTCCAAGATACGTATAAACGGTTTGGAATCGATTTTAATACTGATTTTTCTGGATTTACTTCAAAAGATTATCCAATTTTTAGCGATGTTTATGCAACGATTCGTGGTAGACTAATGTCGATGACCGAGCAAACACAAGAACGTGATATCATGGAACGATTAGAATTAAAAATAAGACCTATTACGAAAGAGTTAAAATTCTATTTTGATGGACATACAACGATTGATGGTAATAGTGACTTTATGGTATTTAATATCAAAGAGTTGATGAATAGTGATTCTAATGTTAAAAATGCCTTATTCTTTAATGTCTTAAAATATGCTTGGGGCTTATGTCTTGATCATACAGTAGATACGGTATTAATGGTAGATGAAGCTCACGTCCTTTTAGGAGATCATAATTCTCTAGGAGCCGACTTCTTAGCACAAGTACAAAGAAGAGCTAGAAAATATAATACAGGAACGATTATTATTACCCAACAGCCAAGTGATTTTTCAGCACCGCAAGTAATTACACAAGGAAAAGCTATCTTTGATAATGCTTCTTATTATTTAGTAATGGGGTTAAGAAAACAGGCCGTAGAAGATTTAAGTTTATTAATTGATTTAAATGAAAGTGAAAAGGAAAATATAAAAAGATATTCACAAGGGGAAGCGTTATTTGTATGTGGTAATAGAAGAATGAGAATCAATGTTGCTGTTACAAAGAATGAATTAGATTCATTTGGAAGTGGTGGCGGATTCTAAGGATATTCTAGAAGTAGGTGATTTACATGCCAGGAAAGGAAAAGTATCAAGCTCGAAAAAATGATGAAAATAGGGAAAATGACTCCACAAAAAAAGCAGCAACTACTGTTGCTAAAGGAGCGGCGGCTACATTTGGATCTCCAGCAGCTGGGAAAGCCGTAGATGCATTTTCTAAAACAGAACTAGGAGATAAAGCCTTCAATAAAGGAGCAGAAGCTTTAAATAAAGTTCCTGGTGTAAAAAAAGCTACTAAAAAATTAGATGATTCAGGAGCTCTTGATAAGGCAGATCAAGTAGTCAATATAGCAGCGGCCAACCCTCAAGGGGCAGCGGATGCGGCAAATGCAGGTGCAAGCTCTAATAATTCTTTGAAAAAACCAAACTTAAAGGATAGTTTTAATCCTTTTTCCAAGAAAAATGCAAATCCAGAAGAAAATGAGGATAATCCAGAAAAGAATCAGGACCAAGAAGAATCTGAAAAAGAAAAGTTACAAACTATTTTTAAACTATTTAAAAATCCCAAAGCTCTTATTCCAATCGGTGTTTTCTGTTTTTGTTTTCTCATGTCAATTGCACTGGTAGGAACTATTTCCTCTGCTTCTAGTGATGGTTCGGGAAAACCTGGTGGAGGTAGTCAAACAGGAGAAGATAATTGTATTAGTGATAACTTACAAGCTTCGGAATTATGTGCTTTACATAATCAAGGTAAATATGAGGAATGGATTAAAAAGTTTGGTCCAATTGCACAACAAGATTATAGTAGAACAGGGGTATTTGCTTCCATTACGATGGCACAAGCTATGATTGAATCTGGATGGGCATGTAAAGACATTGAAAATAATTTGTTTGGTATCAAATGTAATGGATACTCTACTTGTAAAACGGTAACTACTCATGAAGAGGTAAACGGGAAAACCATTACGATAGATGCTCCATTCAGAACTTATAGTAGTATTGGTTCTTCTATTAATGATCATTCCAAATTCTTACTTGATAATAAAATGTATACATCAGCTGGAGTTTTTAGTGCCTCTAATTATAAAGAACAGGCTTATGCTTTAAAAAAGGCAGGTTATGCTACTAGTAGTAGTTATGCAAATACTTTAATTAATCAAATAGAGGCTTATCACCTAGATCGTTACGATACCGTTGTTAATACAACCTCTGGTTCTGATTGTTCTGTTAAAACCAATGCCATTTGGGATATTCGAACGATAAAACCAACCTCTAGCGACTCCGCCTTCACATTAAAAAATAGCAATCGTGGTCAATGTGTTTGGTATGCACAAGCACGTGCTGTTGAAATTGCACAGGATTTAGCAACAAAAGGTCAAATTACCAATGCTCAAGCAGAAAAAATAAAAAATACCTTAATGAGTGTTTATGGAAATGGTGGAGATTGGTATGATGTGACTCGTGGTAAGTTTAAAGGTAGCAATAATACAGATGATGTAAAGCCAGGCTCTATTATTTCTTGGAAGAAAAAAGGAGGATACGGGCACGTTGCTATTATAGAAGATGTCAATGAAACAAAAAAAACGGTAACTGTTACAGAAGGATGGGCAACCAATGGTAATAGTTGTCCGAATAGTTGGTCTTGCGTTAACTTTAGAAATAAAACCATCTCTTTAGATGAGTATCGAAAAACCTATGCCAAATATAATAAAGGTAATTACACTTTTAGTGGATATGTTTATTTCTTGGAACCAGAAAGTTAGGTGAATTATGAAATATAAGTTCAAAATGTTAATATTATTTCTTGTTTTACTTCTTTCTACCGGTTGTAGTGTAGAATATAATTTAACGATTGATGAATTAAATGCTATCGAGGATTTCTCTTTATATGTAGAGAATAATTCTTCTAATACTGCTATGATTAATGATATGTATCAAAGACAAACAGAGTCCTATTTTAATCAAGATACAGAGGATAGTGAATATTATGAAGTAAAAAAAGGTCTTACTAGGGATAAGAAAAATCTATTTTTAAATTTTAAATACAATTATCCTTTAAAAAAACTTCAAAATTCGAATGCCATTAGTGAATGCTTTTATAATAAAAGTGTTACTAAGGATCAAGAATATATTACTTTGAATACAAGTGAGGGTTTCGATTGTATCTACAAAGATACGGATTTACAAATAGAGAATCTAACGATTAATATCAAAACCAATTTAAAAGTAGTGGAGTCTAATTCAGATAAGACAAAAAAAAATACCTATACATGGAATATTAATAAAAATAATTATCAAGATAAAAATATTTATATGAAAATACGATATAAAGAGGAGAATAAAAAGAAATCAATTCTCAATGAATATCTTGTAATTCCAATTGTATTATTAGTAACGATTGCATTAATATTTATAGCATTTAAGTTTAGAACGAAAAATAGAAAATAAAATGACTTTTTTTCTATTTAATGCTATAATAATTCTCGAAAGGAATGACTTTTTATGAAACTGAAATTTAGAGCAGATAAAGAAGATCTTTTAATGTTTTTACTTTTTGCTGTCTTTTTACTTTATGTGATTGCTGTTGCAGTTAGTAATATTTCTTCTTTAGCAGCAGAAGGGTATCTATCTGGATTAAACCCTTTACCAGCATTTACTAAGGAACATATTGCAGCAACACTCGTTTTCTTTTTTATCGCTTTGGGAGCTTTAATTATTAGTGTGAGTTCTCGATTCTTCGATATGGAAAAGGGAATTGGTTTTACAACGGATAAAAAAGATAAAGGTTATAGTAGGTGGGCAAAAGAAAAAGAAATGAAAGAAGAACTTTCTTCCATTACACCACTTCAAGAAAAATCGAAAGTTGCCGGTGTTCCTTTGATATTAAAAGACAATGAAGCTTGGATTGATAATAGTGAATATCATACTTTAGTCATTGGTGCGACTGGTTCTGGTAAAACTCAAACTGTTATTAAACCAACGGTTAAGTTTTTAGCTAAAGCAGGCGAGAGTATGATTATCACCGACCCCAAAGGTGAGATTTATGAGAACACAGCAGAAATGTTACGTGCGAAGGGTTATCAAATTCTATTATTGAATTTCCGTGATCCTCAAAATGGAAATGCATGGAATCCCATGTCACTTCCTTATCAAATTTATAAAAGTGGAAAACAAGATAAAGCGATTGAGTTGTTAGACGATTTAGCACTTAATATTTTATATGAAGAGTCCAATGCGAATGCCGATCCTTTCTGGGAAAAGACATCCGCCGATTACTTTTCAGGACTTGCACTTGGGCTATTTGAAGATGCCAAAGAAGAAGAGATTAATATTAACAGTATTAACTTAATGAGTACGGTTGGTGAGAACAAATTTGGTGGTTCTACTTATATTAAGGAATATTTTGAAGCCAAGGATCCTGCCTCTGCCGCTGCGATTAATGCCTTTGGTACCATTACGGCACCAAGCGAAACCAAAGGTTCTATTTTATCGGTATTTAAACAAAAAGTAAAATTATTTGCTTCTCGTGAAAATTTAAGTGAAATGTTATCTTATAGTGATATTGACTTGTCTTCTATTGGAAAACAAAAAACAGCTGTTTTTATCGTTATTCAAGATGAAAAGAAAACCTATCATTCTTTGGTTACGATTTTATTAAAACAAATCTATGAAACTTTAATTGATGTGGCTCAAAAAAGTGGCGGAAAACTTCCTGTTAGAACGAACTTCTTACTAGATGAGTTTGCGAATATGCCACCATTAAAAGATGTTACTACGATGATAACTGCTGCAAGAAGTCGTCAAATAAGGTTTACCATGATTATTCAAAACTTTGCACAATTAAATAAAGTGTATGGAAAAGAAGATGCAGAAACGATTAAGGGTAACTGTGGTAATATTATTTACTTAATTAGTACAGAACTGGCAGCATTAGAGGAAATTTCCAAAATGTGTGGTGAAGTAAAAAGTAAAAAAGATGATAAAACAGCATCGACACCACTTGTTACGGTATCCGATTTACAACGTATGAAACAATTTGAAACGATTATATTAAGAATGAGAAAACAACCATTTAAAACAAAGATGGTACCAGATTATAAAATTAATTGGGGTAAGAAATATAAACAAGCCACTTATCCTTATAGAGAAAAGACAGAAGTACATACTTTTGATATTAAAGAGTTTGTCAAAGCGGAAAAAAAGAAAAAATTATTAGAGATGATGAATCAATCAGGTAATGGAATGCCACCAACTCCTCCAACTGGTATGGAAAATCCAATGTTTTCGCCATTTCCAAGAATGGGAGCGAATCCTATGAATTCTAATAATCCAATGATGTCGCCAAATCCATTTGGGCGTATGCCTAATATGGCCGGTATGCCTGGTATGCCATCTATCGATAGGCCAGTAGATAAAAATCCAAACGATGAATTTAATGTGGATGAATTAGTAAAGAAAATTGATGCCAAAATTGCAGAATTAGAAGAAGAAGAAAGAAGAAATAAAAAGGAAGCCGAAGAAAAGAAAAAGAATGAAAAATTAGAAGTCATTGGAGATAAAGAATCAGAAACGATTCATAAGGATAAAACAATAGAAAAAGGAATTGCCTTAGACGATGATGACGATGATGATGACGAATTTTTTGATGATTTTTTCGATAATTAAAGAAATGAGGTATTTATATGAATAATAACATATCACCAGATAAAAACTTTCATGGCAAGGAAGAAAAAGAGGCTTTAGGAGAAGAAACCTTTTTAGAAGAGGCAAATGAAGTGGATGATGAGATGGAGGATTCTTCTTTTCAAGAAGAATCAAATAAAACAGGAAAAGAAGCATTACAAGATGATTTTAGAAAAAAAATGATGTTCCTATTTTTAATTGTATTTGTTTTATTAATTGTTGTTTTGGCTATTGGCTTTGTGATTTCTTTATTTACTAAAAAAGATTATACGTATTTTGATTTAGAAGATGTCATGAGAGATTCCGCTGTTTCTTATTTTAAAGATAACCCAAAAAAGCTTCCTAAATCAGAAGACGAAATTGTGGAGATAACGACTTCTAGTCTAATTAGTGAAAAATATATGAAAGAAATGGATCACTATATTAAAAATGGGAAATGTAGTGGTAAGGTTTCCGTTTCTAAAATCACTAAAAATAATTATAAATATTATCCGTATTTAAGTTGTGGTACAGAGTATACGACTACAAAACTTGCAGATAAATTAAAGGATACGAAAGTGGTTACAGAAGGATTTGGTATTTATCATATGAATGGTGAGTATGTTTATCGTGGTTCTAAAGTAAATAACTATCTAAAGTTTGAAGATAGTGATAGACTATTCCGTATTGTAAAGATTGATAACAAGGATGAGATTGTAATAATCGATGATAGCTCTTCTAAAAATCGATTTATATTTGATGAAAGATATAATACGAGTTCAGAAAGTACAACGGGGATTAACACTTTTAAAAATAGTAATATGAGTGATGTATTAGAAAAATTATATCAGTTTAAATTTACAGAAGAGGAAGAACGTGGAGATTATTTTGAAGAAGAAGAATTATTTACAAAAGAGGATAAAACGCTCCTAGTTAAATTTAATTCATGTGTTGGAGCACGAGGAGAAAATGATACTTCTAAGAATGGTTCTAGTGAATGTAAAACAACCTATGAGACGAATTTATCATTGCTTCCTGTTTATGACTTTTTAAATGCATCATTAGATATCAACTGTACTTCTACGTTGAAGGCAGATTGTCAAAACTATAATTATTTAAAAGAAGATTACAGTTATTGGCTTTTAAATGGTTCTCTAGAAATATCGGATAGAGTCTATGTAGTCAGTGATTCTATTAGTAATAGAGAAGCTTATGAAGATGGTTATGTAAGAGCAGTAGCTCATCTTTCTAGTGATGTTAGAATAAAAAGTGGAACAGGAACAAAGAATAAGCCATATATTATTAGATAGGGATTTATCCTATTTACTTTATGATAAACACCATATATTATATTGAGGTGTAGTATGTGTATAAAGAAATAGATTCTTATGCATTAAGAGATTTACTTAAGAAAGATAAGAATATTCATCTAATTGATATTCGAGATAATTATCACTATATTTCTGGGTGTATTCCAAATGCAAAAAATATTCCAACGAATTATTTAATAACGAATCCTAGTGATTATCTAGAGAAAAGGGAAGAATACTACTTTTATTGTAATTCTGGAAGTACTAGTAGAAGATTATGTCAGTTTTTAGCAAATAAAGGTTATCATGTTGTAAATATTGAAGATGGATATACAGGATATTTAGATAGTATGTAAAAATACTATCTTTTTTCTAGTAAAAATAGATAAAGTATACTATAATAATAATGGTGATTAAGATTGGAAATAGCAACTAATTTAGTAGAATATGTAACATCTTTACTCCAAAGTGGAGGAATACTAGTAGGAATTTTATTAGTACTTTTAGAATCGGCCATTCCTGCTTTACCATTAGGAGTTTTCATAGCCTTAAATATTAATGCCTATGGCTTGATTTTTGGAATTTTAATTTCCTGGTTATCTACTTGTTTAGGATGTTACTTAGCATTTTTATTTTTTCGTTTTTTAGCAGGAAAATTTTTATCAAAATGGATTCATAAAAAGCAAATCCAAAAGGTTGTTAAAAGAATTGAAAAGATTGAGTTTTCCAATCTTGTGGTTTTAATTGCATTACCATTTACCCCAGCTTTTTTAATCAATATTGCATCTGGTATTTCGAATATGTCAAAAAGAAAGTTCTTATATGCAATTTTGCTGGGGAAAATATTTATGGTTATTTTCTGGGGATGTATTGGTAAAAGTTTATTAGAAAGTATTACGGATATTAAAACAATTATTATTGTTTCTATCTTTATTATAGTAGCCTATTTCTTATCAAAATTATTTAGTAAAAGGATGAAGATAGAGTAAAAGATAGTAGGTGGTAGAATGAAAAAAAAGTATTTGTTGTTTCTCTAATCCTAATAGTCATGTGTCTTGGATGGGCCCTTTGTTTAAATTTTTGGTTAAATGATGGTCATGTATTATCCTATGGTCGAAGTAAAACTTTAGCTCAACTTATTAAGGGGAATCAAGAAAAGATTCATGTTTATCGTAATAAACACTTTAATTTGAATCAGTTAAGTTGTAAAAAAGCATTAGTAAAAGAATTAGGGTCGACACGACGTGAAAAATTTACAATTAATCATAATGAAATTATTTTTATGGGGAACCGAAATTTAGTGATGATTAATGGTAAACTTTATATTTGTACTTAGATAAAATAGGTAGTTTTCTCTTTTTTTCAATTGATGGGTAGTAATGAAAGAAATTAATAAAATTTGATACAGATAGGGCAGGTGATAGAATGGATTATATTATAATAGGATTATTAGTGATTAATTTAATACTAATTGTTATTTCTCTATTTAAAAATATTAATGAGTCTAATATAACAGAAAGACTTGGGAAGTTAGAAGTCAACATGATAAAAGAATTAGGAGACTTTAAAAGTGATTTGTCAAGAAATATGAATGAAGACTTTACGAAGCTAAATGAGAAAGTGGAAGAAAGATTGATGGTAATTAATGAAAAGGTAAACGAACGTCTAGATCAGAATTTTGAGAGAACGAATAAAACTTTTTCTTCTGTTATTGAAAGACTAAGTAAGATTGATGAAGCACAGAAAAAAATAGAAAATTTATCAACGGATATTGTTTCTTTACAAAGCATTTTAACGGATAAAAAGAGTAGAGGAATCTTTGGAGAAGTCAACTTAAGTCATATTCTAGCGAGTGTCTTTGGAGAAAGAAATGATAAAATTTATCGTCTTCAATATACGATGAGCAATAAAGCAATCGCAGATTCTGTTTTATTTGCACCAGATCCACTTGGTACAATTGCGATTGATTCGAAGTTTCCTCTTGAGAATTATCAATTAATGGTTGATAAGAATATCCCTATAGAAGACCGGAAACGATATGAAAAAATGTTTAAAATCGATGTGAAAAGACATATTGATGCGATTAGTGAGAAATATATTATTCCAGGAGAAACAAGTAACCAAGCGATTATGTTTTTGCCAGCAGAAGCTATTTTTGCAGAAATTAATGCTTATCATCCCGATATTATTGAATATTCTTATAAGAAACATATTTGGATTACTTCTCCTACTACCTTAATTTCTACTCTGACCGTAGTAGAAATGATTATTAAAAATATAGAAAGAGATAAATATACCTCTATTATTCATGAAGAATTAAATAAATTGGGATTAGAATTTTCCAGATATAAAGAACGTTGGGATAAATTATCAAGAAGTATTCAAGCAGTCAATAAAGATGTTGAAAATGTATCAATTACAACCGATAAAATAACAAAAAAATTTGAATCTATTAATCGAGTAGAAGTAAGTACATTAAAATTAGAAGAAGAAAAGGAATGATTATGAATGTTTTCTTCTTTTTTGTGGGCTAAAAAATTTGGAGTCAAAAAGGAAATCTTTTACAACGAAATCTTGTATAACTTTTCAAATAATTTGTATACTATAATTAGGTAAATCATAAATATAAGTAAGGAGAACATATGAAAATAATTTCAATGATACTTGGATTTCTACTGATGGTGATTGGCTTTTCTTATTGTATGATGTATATCAACTTATTTAGTTTTGATTATACAATAGGGGAGTACTTTGCTTATATTAAAACAAGATATGAATGCTGGTTTCTGATAATAGGCTTTTTACTTATTACAATTACTTTATTTAAAAAGGAGAGAAAACATGTTAAACGTATATGATATTTTATTAAATTTTTTAGATGGAGATAGAGTATATGAATTTTTTGAATGGAGTAATAAGGATGATATTGAGCATATCAAAAAAATACCAATGATAAAGGTTAGTACAGAATGTTTAGAAGATATGATGAACCATCAAGTTACGGTAGAGAAAGTTTTTCTAAAAAGTATTGATAAAAAATGTGAAGTATATACGAATGATAAAGTAAGTGTAATTGACTATGCAGCACTATTCACGGATGGTTTTAAAGTATTAGGTGCAGAATTTTCAAAGGATGGGAAATTACTTTATCGAAGCTTTTTGCTATTAGATGAGGAAGAGGAAATACTAGAAATAGGAGAAGAGTTAAAAATAACGAATATAGAGTATAAAAAAGTAGGGATGAATAAAAAAAATCATTTTTTAACAAGAGAAGAAGAATATCATCGTAATTATTTGGTAAAAGAATTAAAATATGCTTATAAAAAGAAGATGATAGAAAAAATTAATTATCTTTATGAGGAAATCTTTCCGACTTCTTCGAAAAGATTTGAGGAAAAGTATCAGTTATTGATGGAGGATATTGAACGTAATTTTAGTGATAAGCATAATGAATTATTTAAGATATTAAAATTAACTCACAAAAAAAATAAAACAACTGAGTCTGTAAATAAATCTGTGTAAATAGAAATCTTTCCATGATAAAATAAAAGA
>CAJUIY010000035.1 GCA_910586865.1 uncultured Bacilli bacterium | reverse complement strand
CAGAAGAAAATTATCTAAATGGATCATACGGTTTAAGTTTAGATTATAATGCAAATAAAAAGTATCGAAGTGAATTAAGTTATCATGGCGGAGGTAGACTTGAAAAATATACTTTTGGGGATTGTAAAATAATCGACGAGTTTTTAGAAAAATTTGAAGTATCAAAAATAAAAGAAAATCAAATGACAATTTTTGATTATGAAGGAGTGAAAGAATGAAAGTAATTGATTTATGTTTAAAGGCGAACAGAGAAGAAGAATTACCAAAAAAATTATGCTTGTAGATTAGTTAGTAAAGATAAACTTAATAGAAAAATATATGAATTAGAAAAGAGTGATAAATATGAATAAATTAAGTGAAAAGTCAATTGATAAAATAAATCTTTTCTTAAATGATAATAAATTTAATTATGTTACTTTAAGCAAACGAGAAGTAAAAACACTTTATAATGCATATAAAAAAGCAACATCTGAAATATTTGAATTAGAAAACAATAATGAACATCTACTAAATCAAAACAAACAAAAAGACAAAGCTATTGATGAGTGTATCGATATTTTAGGGCAATATGAGCATCATAAATTACCAAACGAAGAACAAATCTTAAGAAATAAAAATATTGTTTACAATGTTTTAGGGATATTAGAAAAAATGAAAGGTGGTTATAATGAGTAAAAGAAAGTTTGACTATATGGAGTTTCATTATGACAATGATAGTGCTACTTTATTTGATTCTGAAATATATACAAGACAACAGGCTATAAAACAATTTTGCAGAGATTATTATTTAGATTATAAAACAATCTTAGATGAAGATAAAATAAAAGTAGAAGAAGAATACGTAAAATGGAAACCTAATTTGTCAGAAGATGAAATGTGGCATTTTGATTTAACAGAAAGGCAAGGTATGTATATAACTTGTAATAAAAATGAAAAAAGAGCATTTAAATGTTGGAAGGTGTTTATATGAAAAATAAAGTTAATGAAAAAGCATTAAAAGAGGTTATAACAAACTTATCAGAAAGTATAGATATGAGTGATTTAGAGTTGTATCAAATGGAATTAAAAGATAAAGTAAGTATTATTCAACTATTCTTTGACCACTATTTTAGAAAATATGAAGGAATGCCTTTCTCACATGATAAATCTGTATATGTGTCAAAGAAAATAGATGAGTATTTAACGACTGGTGAAAATGATTATTTAAGAGAAACATTTAGAGATTATATGCTTAAAGGAAACAAAGTAGGGCAATTTACAAATCTTGACGAGATATGCTACTGGTGTCCTAAAACAATTCTAACATCAGAAGAAGCAACAGCTATATTTTTTCATTATCTATGCATGGATACAAGTTATTTTGAGAAGAGAAAAAGTGAGGGAGAGTTAATATGTTAACAAAAGGGCTTTTTTCTTCTAAAACAGATATGTGGGAAACTCCTCAATATCTGTTTGATGAATTAAATAAAGAATTTAATTTTAATTTGGATGTTTGTGCCACAAAAGAAAATGCTAAGTGTAAAAACTATTACACCACTACCCAAAATGGACTTTTACAAGAGTGGTTTGGGAGTGTTTGGTGTAATCCTCCTTATGGCAAAGAAATTTCTAAATGGATAGAAAAGGCTTATGAAAGTAGTTTGCGTGGGACTACTGTAGTGATGCTTTTGCCAAGCAGAACAGATACAAAATGGTTTCATAGTTATATTTATAATCAAGCTGAGATTAGATTTATAAAAGGAAGACTAAAGTTTGGAAATAGCGAAAATAGTGCACCGTTTCCTAGTATGATAGTGATATTTAAAGGAGATAACAGATGCTAAAGATTAACGAAGAAGTTATATGCAAATTATTAATTCTATTGTCAGCACAATATGAAGAAGTAAATAGAATGATTTTAAATAAAGAAGATATTAATACTCTCACTATCCCAAAAGTACAAGGAACACCTTTGCTTAACTTAATAAGAAAGTTATCTTATTTAGAAAAAGATATTAAAGATATCAATTGTATAAATGATTTAGTAGAGAAAGTAGATGATAGTAATGAATGTTAATATATTAGGTTTAAAGTATAACAAGACAATAAATGAACAATTAGATGTTTTTGAAAGTCATTTAAACCAATGTGGAACTTTGCTTTTAGAACTTCAATCATTGAATGAAAAACAAAAAGTATTTCTCAATTGGTTAGATGATAAAATCAATCAATAAGTAAGAATGCAAACAAAAATAGAAGATAATTCTATCAAAATATCAGAAAGTGATGAGATGAATGTTTATTTAGACGTATTAAAAAAATATATAAAGATTTTTGATCTAGAAGTAGAAAGGGAAAATAGATGAGTGAATATATTTTATTAGAAATATTAAAACATAACGAATATATGCTAGATAATTCCATTAAACTCAAAGAAATTTTACAAATAATAGATAAGTATAAAGGAAGTGAAAAGTAATGAATATAGAAGAGTCTATGCAACAATTAGAAACTTTAATAGAAGCTTGGCAATTAAACGAAGCGGATTTGAATCAAACAGATATAGAAGCAATAAAGTGTTTATTAGAAGAAAATAAAAAGTTAAAAAAGATATTCGTTGAATTGGCAAAGTGGTTAAAAGAAAACATTAGAGAAAATACACCTAACTATAGATGTCTATGGCTAAACGAAGATGAGTCAAAAAAGATGGAAGAAATTAATTCTCCCAAAACAATTATGAAGCCAGCACATATTTTATATCAAGAAGTATTAGAAAAATTAGACGAACTAAGAGGAAAAAGTGATGAAAATTGAAGTAGGAATGTATGTAAGAACTAAACATCGAAATGAAGTAGTAATTAGAAAGATAGTTAATATATATGAAGACAGCAAAGAAAACGACCATATATTAGTCTTTGACAAACCAACTAAATATCAATATTATGTAGAAGATAATAATTTTATTGCAAGTTTTGATTTGGATATTTTATTGAATAAAGGAGATATAGTTTTGTATGATGATTTGTCAATGCCGTTTTCGTTAGAAATTATTAGAGATATTCATAACAGTGTAATGTTAGCAAGAATAAAATCAGGAGAGATTAAAATTAAACAAATATTAACTAAAGAACAGTTTGACAAAGAAAAATATATAATAGGAGAGTGATTAGATGGATTTATATATAAGAAGTCAAGATAAAATGAATTTAGTAAAAATTAATTAAGTTAATGTTAATTATCAAAATAATAATCAGATAATAGCAAATTATATACCAGATTTTGTAGGAACTCAAGGAGAATATTACGAAACATTGGGAACTTATGATGCAAAAGAAAGAGCATTAGAAGTATTAGATGAGATAGAGAAAATTATTTATATAAATAAGTTATTTAATGCAGATATAGGTGCATTTCAAACAGTTTTAAAAAATGAGGGGTATACTGAAAAAGAAATTAGTGAATTTTTAAAAAAAATATCAGTTTATGAAATGCCAAAAGAATAGAGGTCGATATGGATATAATAAAGAACTTAACAAAGTCTATAGAACTATTAGATGAAATAGAAGAAGAATACGAAAGAATACCTAATATTCAATCAGAAATAGATTCAAGAATAAGCGATGTGTATCATTTTATAGAACACCATCATCTAAACACAAGCCAAAGATATCGAGTAGTATCTCTTCTTCAAAGTTTGTTAGAACAAAGAAGAGAAATAAAAACTAATTGGGAACTATTAAGAACATTCAAAAATATAGAAAATAAATTATCCCAAAAAGATAATAGAAAAATGTTAATAGCAGAAATTAGAAAAAAAGAGAAACTTATTAACTCAAATTATAAGTATAGAGTATATAAAGAAGAAGAGCTAAAAGAACTAATAGGTAAATAAGTTTATCCGTTTTTAACGGAGAAGGAGTGATTATGAATTTAAAGGATTGTTTAGTACAGTATTGCGATACTAGAGAAGAAATAAAAGAATTAGAAAAGAAAATAAAAGAATTAGAAAACTCATATATAACAACTGATGTTGTGGAAGGTTCATCAGCTGTTTTCCCGTTTACACAAAGAACTTTAAAAATTGAGGGTAGAGATTATAGCAAACAAAGAACATTATGTCTTTATAAAGACTTATTAAAGTCTAGATACGATAAACTTTTATTGCAACAATTAAAAGTAGAAGAATTCATAAACGAACTCCCTACAAGTCGTTTAAGACGGATATTCGAATATAGGTATATTTGCCAATTTTCTTGGTCAAGAGTAGCTATAGAAATAAACAAAAACAAGAAGAGCAATTATGTTACAGCAGATAGTGTCAGAATGGAGCATGATAGATTTTTAGAAAAAAATTAAAGTTTGTTCGTTTTGTTCGTTTTAGATATGCTATATTAGTATCATGAAAATGTTTGAAGAGCTGAAAAACCAGTTCTTCTCTTTTTTTGTGTGGTGAAATAATGAAGAAGAAAAAAGAAACATATTGCAATTTAGATTATTTCATGAAACATAGTTGTAAAGGTTGTAAGTTAGAAAGGAAGTGCTTAGAATGGGGTCGAGATAGGATTAAGCGATATAGCAATAGTGATGATATTGGTGGTACTAATAATAGTGGTAAGTCAAAATAGGAAGTGATTGCATGAAATTAAATATTTTATATCGCAGAGTGGAGCAGTCTGGTAGCTTGTCAGCCTCCTTAGCTGAAGGTCGTAGGTTCGAATCCTACCTCTGCAACCAAATTTATAATTAGGAGGTGGTATATTAGGAATTTAAATAAGTATATAAATATGCTATTGATAAACTTATCTGAAAGGTATGATATATCACTTGTAGAAGTATATAAACCAAAAGAAGGCAAAATATTTAAAAACTATACTATAAATTTAAAACCAAAGAAAGATGATGAAGAAGCTTCGAACGAACAATATCATTTTAGTAGCAAAAGAAAGTTAGTGAGTTGGTTAATGTGCCTAAAGTGAGTAAGAAAAAGACATCTAGAACAAAACTAACTGATAAACAAAAGAAAAAGATAATAGCTGATTATGTTGATAATAACAATTATTCTGAAACTGCTAGAATGAATAATGTAAGTGAATATACTGTTAGAACTTTATGCAAGAATGAAAATAACAAAGAGGTTAAAGAAAAAATCGAGCAAAAAAAAGAAGAAAATACTAAAACTATGATTGAAATGATATCAAAAACCAATGAGAAAAGACTGAATGTAATTTCTAAATTAGTTGATGCTATTGATGATAAAGCAGAGAAAGTTGACCAATTTACAAGTGTTAAAGATTTAGCTAGTGCATATGGAATTTTGATTGATAAAGAATTAAAGTTTGCAGAAATGCAAAAAGTAAATCTGGAAAAGAATAAACCATTAATCTATATGCCTGCTAAAGACATAGGTAAAGGTTTTGTTGATTTATATAGAGATATCAAAGAAAGAAAACATGATGACTATTGGCTTGAAGGTGGACGTGGTTCTATTAAATCTTCTTTTTGGAGTCAAATAGTACCAGAAGAATTGGAGAATCATCCAAATTGGTGTGCTGTATGTATTCGTAAAGTTGCAAACACGTTAAAAGACAGTGTCTATAGTCAATTAGAATGGGGAATGGATAAACTTAATGAAACTTTTCCTTTTATTAATGAAAATTGGAAAAAAACTACAAGTCCTTTGGAAATGAAAAATAAAAATACTGGTCAAATGATTTATTTTAGAGGAGCAGACGATCCTGGCAAAATTAAATCTATTAAGCCTCCAAAAGGAATGTATATAGCATTAATAATATACGAAGAGTTTGACCAGATGAATGGTATGAATGAGGTTCGTAAGATAGACCAATCTGTTAAACGTGGTGGTAATGAATTTATTACATTTAGGATATATAATACACCTAAATCAAAAAGACATTTTGTTAATGTAGAAAAGAGGTTACCTAATCCTAAAAGATTAGTACATAGAAGCACATATTTAGATGTTCCAGTTGATTGGTTAGGAAAGCCGTTCTTTGATGATGCAGAGTTACTAAAACAAAATAATCCAACAGTGTATGCCAATGAGTATTTAGGAGAAGAAACTGGAGATGGGGGAAATGTATTTGAAAATGTAGAATTAAGAGAAATTACTGATGAAGAAATCAAGAACTTTGATTATCTATATCAAGGCATGGACTTTGGTTGGTATCCTGACCCTTTAGCATGGACTAAAATGTGTTATCAGCCTAATAAATTAACACTCTACATTTTTGATGAGTTTGTTGTTAACAAGATGAGTAATACCAAAGTTTGGAGTCATCTACAAAAGGAAAAAGGTGTTAAAAATGACGATTTAATAACTGCAGATAGCGCTGCTCCAAAAGACATAGCAGATTTTCAAAGTTATGGTAGTTTAATGCGCGGTGCAAAGAAAAGTCATGATTCTGTGGATTATTCTACGAAATGGCTAGCAAGATTAGCAAAAATAGTAATCGACCCTAAAAGATGTCCAAAGGCTGCAGAAGAATTTACAACCTATGAACATCCACAAGACAAGGACGGAAATTACATAAGTGGATATATTGATGCTGATAACCATTGTATAGATAGTGTCAGATATGCATTAAATCCGATTTGGAGAAGAAAAGGAGAATGATAAAAGGATAACGAGTTTTTGGAATAAAATTCTTGCTTTATTTGGCAAAAAACAAACAACTAATGATAAGAGCTTAGAAGAAAATGAAAGATTCACTCGTGATTATGAAGATATCAATGATATCAATTTTACTGCTATATTTTCTAATAAATTAGCTAATTACGTTGTAAGTGATAGTAGCATAAATATAGTTGCTGATAACGAGCGAGGAAAAATCTTGCAAAAGGTTCTAAAGAAATTAAAAAAGAAACTAAAAAAAGTAGTATCTCGAGGATTGGGAACGGGTGGCATTTTAGTCGTTCCATATGTTGCTAGGGATAAACTTTATTTCAATATCATTACTCAAAGTAGATTAATTATTAATAAAAAAAATGGCGATGATATTGTTGATTGTACAATATTAGCAGAACATATAGTTAGAGACCAAAGAAATTATTATAGATGGGCTGACTATACATTAGAAAACGGGAATTTATATATTAAATATAGGGCTACGATGGAGAACAGTCCTATTTCTATGGAAACGATTTCAGAATGGGGTAATATTCAAGATATAGCAATTACAAACATTGAAAGAATGCCGTTTATGTTCATCAAATCTCCTATTGATAATCGAAGAGAAAATGATGATTATGGTGTTCCTATAACATACGGCTGTGATAAACAAATATCAAAAATAAAGAAAACATTGCAACAAATAGATAGAGAATATGAACTAAAAGAAGCATTTGTTGGTGCTGACATAACTATGTTTAAAGGCGAAGGAGCATTACCAAAGAATGGTCTTTATAAAAAGATAAATAGTGGCGATGATAATTTTTGGGAAGTGTTTGATCCCGATTTTAGAGATACTCCTTTGTTTAATAAATTAATGAATGAATGTTCTATGTTAGAAAAACAAATAGGAACAAGTGAGGGTATTCTTACTAAAGCAGAAACTAAAAATGCTACAGCAACCGAAATAAAAAAGATAATGAAAGATACATTTGATTTGTGCGATGACATAAGAACTGAATTAGAAGAGGGACTAGATGATTTTTTATATGCATGTAATGTATTAGCAAATTATTACAATCTAACTCCTCAAGGAGATTATGAATTAAAAATTGATTGGTCCTATGCAATGTTAGAAGACACTCAACAAGAGTTTAATCATTTCTTACAAGGTGAATCAAGAGGAGCAATAAAAAAAGCAGAATTAAGGCAGTTTATCAAACCTAATGAAACATTAGAAGAAGCGCAAGCTGTTATTGATGAAATAAAAGAACAAAGTCCAAGTACAAAAGATTTGTTAGGAGAGTAGTGTGTTAAGCGAAGAAGCATTAGAAAAATTATCAGAGAGACTTGTTAACAGAATAGAAAAATTGAATCTTTTCATGATTAATAAGTTAGGAAATCAAATAGTAGACATTGGCACAGTAATGCCTAGTCAAGTAGCAGAGGTGTTACAATCAGTTAAATATGGTAATGACATAGACGAAATAATGAAAAAGATAGCAGAAATAACTGATAAGAATGTAGAAGATATCTATGAAATATTTGAAGAGGTAGCAAAATTAAACCAAAATTATGCTAAACAATTCTATGAGTATAAGAAAGTCAATTTTATTCCATATAATCAAAATAAAGCATTACAGGAACAAGTGAAGTCAATAGCAAAAGCTACTGCTAACGAATATATAAACATGAGTAAGACTTTTGCCTATATGAGATGCAATTCATCAGGAATAAAAGAATTCACTTCTATATCTAATATCTATCAAAAAGTGACTGATGAGGCTATATTAAGCGTTGTTCAAGGGAGAGATTCTTATCAAATGGCAATGCAAAAAGCAATGAAAGAAATGACCTCTAATGGTTTGAAAGTTGTTGATTATTCTAGTGGTTATTCTAGAAGAGCAGATTCATCAGTTAGAATGAATATGATGGATGGTATACGAAGATTAAATAGAGAATTGCAAAAGTCTTTTGGAGAGGAATTTGGTGCAGATGGTATAGAGATATCTCATCATAAAAATTCTGCACCTGATCATATTGACACAATAGACGGTAGGCAATTTAGTACTAATGGAGATGTAACAATAAAGGGAGTAAAATATCTAGACTATAATACTGTAAATAATAGTCTGGAACGTCATGTAGGAGAACTTAATTGTTATCATTTTGTCTATTATATTGTTTTAGGTATATCTAGACCTTTATATTCAAAAGAGCAGTTAGAAGCCGATAAAAAAGCCAATGAGGACGGTTTCGAGTTTGAAGGTAAGCACTATACCATGTATGAGGGAACACAGTTGCAGAGACAAATAGAAACAAAAATACGACAGTACAAAGATAGACAAATAGGAGCTAAAGTGATTAATGATACCGATGAAGTTTATCATTGTCAAGAAAAAATAGGACAATTAACACAGAAGTACAAAGAATTATCTGATGTCAGTGGTTTACCTACTAAAATTGATAGATTAAGAGTAGAAGGATATAAGAAAGCATCAGGGAATATCCAAAAATATTATGAAAGTAGACTAATTGGAATAAAAAGCAATGGATATACTATAAATAGTATTAGTAACCATTTATTAGAACGAAAGAATACAAGAAATATTAAGGTTGATGATATTATTGATAGCTTTACTAATCCGTTAAAAACTGATAAAATTAAAATAGATGATGAAGGAAGAAAATCCGTTAGAATTATTGGAGAGCATGCTACAGTGTCAATAAATCCTGATAACGGAAATTTAATTACGGTATGGCGCACTGGTAGCAGAACAATTGAGAAAATAAAAGGTGATAAAAATGACTGAATTGTTAAAAAAACTTACAAATGAAGAAAAAGCAGTTTTAGAAAAAATTAATATTGTATCTAGCGATATGGCAGAAATCGAAGAACAAATTGCAGATTATTTACAATTACATTGTTTAACGGATAACGATTTAACAGAAGAAGGGCTTATTTGCGAAAATATATTAAACAAAATAGGAAGTTTAGATTAACACTCGAAAATAGAGTGTTTTATTTATGCACTACTTTATAGGTAGTGTACTAATGATATAGCTATTATGCATTACAAAGCTTTAGTGACCTACTAGCAATGTATATAAGTCGTTATAGTATAAGAAGAAAGATAGATTTGGTAGGTCGAATCAATTATTTTTATATCGTTAGTACAGTGCTTATAAATAGCACTATTGAATACATAGAAATATGTATTTTTTTGGTCTATCTTAAAGACTTGAAAGAAAAGATAATATCTAAAAATCTGGGAGGACTAAACCTCTAGAAAAAAGTGGAAGGAGAAGAGATATGAAAGATTTTTTAGAAAGTTTAGAAATCGGAGAAGGAAAGGTTAAGTTAAGTAAAGAAGAAATTAAATCTATTCTTGCCGAACATGGAAAAACAGTTACGACTGAAACCGAAAAAACAAAGAAAGAATTTGATAATGAAATCAATACTTACAAAACTACTATCGATAATTTAGAAAAACAAATTAAGGATATGCCAAGCTCTGATGATGTAACTAAACTTCAAAATGAAATTACAGCAATGAAAGAAGCAGAAACAAAGAGAATTGCCGAAGAGAAGGCAAGTCAAGAAGATAAAATTTTAACTGATAACATTATTTCTGTATTTGGAGATAAAAAATTTACAAGTGATTATGTAAAAAATGGATTAATCGCTGATATTAAAACAGAATTAACAAAAGCAGAAAATAAAGGAAAGGGTATAAGTGAAATCTTCGAAAATCTTACAAAAGACAAAGACGGAATATTCAAAAACCCAAATAAACCACCAGACATGCCATCAATGGGAGAAGATGGTAAGATCTCGGATGATGGAGCTGATGGTTTTGTTTCAATTATTCAAGAAAATCAAAGAAAATAGCCAAAATTAAGAAGGAGTGATAAAAGGGCTTATTTAAAAGATGAATTATCAGGTTTCGTTCCTACAGAACAAGCTAAAGATATTATTAAAGGAGTAGCACAAGGTTCAGTGTTACTAAAATTATCAAAAGTTGAACCAATGAATAGCGAAAAAAAGAAATTAAATGTATTAACTGATGGAGCAGGTGCCTATTGGGTAGGAGAAGGAGAAAGAATCAAAACTTCTAAAGCTACTTGGATTCACCCAGAAATTGTTGCTAAAAAGTTAGCAGTAATCATACCTGTAACAAAAGAAAAACTAGAAGACAGTACAATAGCAGTATTTAACGAATTAAAAGAAACAATTGCAGAAGCATTCTATAAAGCTATTGATGGAGCTGGTTTATTTGGAATTAATTCTCCATTTGCTAAAAATGTATTAAAATCAGCAACAGATGCTGGAAATGTAGTTGTTATAGAAACGAATGGAGCAGGACATTTAGATTTAGATGTTTCTGATGCAATGGCATTAGTTGAAGACGAAGACTTAGATGTTACTTCATTTGTTGCTAGAAAAGGAATTAAAAATTCTTTAAGAAAATTAAGAGATGCCAATGGTAATCAATTATTCGTTGATGGTGTTAACGGGCAAGAACTATATAATAATCCAATAGAGTTTGCACAAAAAGGATCATGGGATAAAACAAAAGCAGAAATCATTGGTGGCGACTTTAAAAAATATTCAATCGTAGGTATCAGAGATGGAATTTCGTATGAAATTTTAAAAGAAGCTACTTTGGAAGGAACTGTAGATGAAGATGGTAAACCACTATCATTAGCAGAACAAGATATGGTAGCAATTAAAGCTACAATGAGAGTAGGATATTTACCAGTTAAAGATGAAGCATTCTGTGCAATTACACCAAAGGTGAGTGAGTAATTATGAAAGAATACATTTTAGAAGATAAAGTTATTCTAGCAACAGAGAAAGCTTATAATTTGCTTTATAGAGAGCAAGGATATTTACCAAAAGAATCGAAGAAAGAAAATAAAATTGGTAAATCTAATCAAAAAGAATCGAAGAAAGAAAATGAGTAAGTAGGGAGGACATGATGAAATTCGAAAACCAATATTTAACTTATGAAGAATATAAAGAAGATTTAAAGGGAGAACTTTCAGAAATGTCCTTTAACTTACTAGAATATCGAGCAGAAAAAGAAATCGATGAACAAACATCTGACCGTTTTAAAAAACTAAAGGAGTATCCTATAGAGTTAAAACTTTGTATTAATGAATTGATTACTGAAATCAAAAAATATAATGAAGTTAGTAATAAAGCTAGTGAGACAGTAGGTAGCTATTCAGTAAGCTATGATAAACCAGTAACACAAGAAAAGAAAAAGTCTTTAAATTCCATAATTAAGACATACTTATCTGAAGTAAAAGTAAACGGTGTATTTGTTTTATATTGCGGAGCTGATGAAAAATGACAACTAATTCAAGTATGACATTGTATCACAAAAGGTTAAACCCTAAAACAAGATTGGATGAATGGGATAGATATCCAATAAAAAATGTGATGTAGCAAGGTGGAAAAGGCGCGAGTGTTGATAAAGGTTATGACAAAGCTAATGATATCAAAGTATTTATACCATACGATAAGAATGAAGGACTGGAAAAAATTCCATTCTCAGTTGGTGATATTATCGTAGAAGATATCATAGAAGACAAAATAACTAAACAAAGTGATTTGATTGTTGATAGTTATAACGTCACTACGGCTATAAACAATAATAAATATGATGATAGTACGAAACACTGGTACTTAGGAGCTAAATAATGAGTGTAAAAATGAAACCTACAAGTGTAATTAAGACACGGTTAGGTATCCAAAAAAACGGACCAGCTCATTCCTTTTTAACCAATACTTGTTATAGATATATGGGTCCTTTTGTCCCGGGAGGAATGAAAAGTCACATAAATCAAAACGTCGATTTACAAGTAGATAAGGTTATATACCAAGGACCAGGTTCACATTATCTTTATATTGGCAAAAAGTACGTTGACCCTAAATATAAAAAGGGTGCATTTTATAGTTCTGATTATGGCTATTGGTCTAGACCAGGCATAACAAAAATAAATTCTGGACAAGATTTAAAGTATCACATTCCAGGAACAGGTGCATATTGGGATAAAAGAATGATGACATCTAAAGGTAATGAGGTGATAAAGGAAGTGCAGGAGTACGTGAATAGAGGGTGTAAATAAGGATTGAAAAGATAAGACAATATTTAATTGATATTAATATTATTGATGAAAATTGTAGAATAAATGTTGATTTTTTAGGAGAAAATCCAACTGAGTTTGCTATAGTTCCAATACCTATTAATCCAATATTAGAAAAACATGTAGATGGCTCATCTTTAAGACAATATCAATTTCAATTATTAAGCTGTAATTATTATGGAGCAGACGTTATACAAAATATTAAAAATAGTACTTTTTATGAAAAGTTATATGATTTAATAGAAGATAATAACAATAAAGAAATATGGCCTGATATAGAAGGTATAGAAAGTATAGAATGCTTAGATAATGGAGCGATACTTGATGCTACAACTAATACTGCTAAATATTCAATTCAAATGAAAATTACATATGAAAAATAGGAGGTAAGAAATAGGGGAAAATATAAAAGAGAACAATATCAAATATTTGTAGACCCTGCTAAAAAAGGTGATGCTACATCTATTTGGGAAGCAATCGGAAAAGATAATGATGAATTATCAAAAGAATTAAATAACGAAGTAGAAGAAACGAAGAACGTCTTAGGTGAAACAGAGGTAGACGTAACAGCAGGAAACAGAACAATGTCTGTTGACCCATACAAAATGAGAGATGAATCAAAGTTTTCTGATGAATTATACAAAATTATTAAATACGATTTAGATGGTTCTGATGTTGAATACCCATTCTTGGAAGTTAATACTTTTAAAGAAATAGGAGAAAATACAGGCGAATTTGATGCTTGGATACAGATTGCTGCTGTTGATTTGAAGTCATATGGTGGAGATGTAAAAGCCATTGGTGCACCATTTGATATTCATTTTATCGGCAAAAAAACATATGGAACATTTAATCCATCAACAAGAAAATTTACACCAGAGACTGCAACAACCAATGCTAAAAGTAAGTAATAAATAAAGGAGAGTTTTTCTCTCTTTATTTTTTGAAGGAGGAAATAAATTGGAAACTATTCAATTAAAAAATGACAATATATTAAGACTAGAAGTTTTGACTGATAAAGGCGAAAAAACAGGAGAATATTTAGAATTCGATTTAGAAGATATAGAGCTACCATTTATTTATCAAGAAATTTTAGAAAGATTGAAAAAAAGTAGGAAAAATCTAAAAAATCAATTTGTTATTATAGATAAAAGGCAAGACCATAAAGGCAAAAAATTAATGAGTTCTAACGAAGAAGCAAAATTGAAATTACTTAATGATTTTTATAAAGAACAAACTGAAATTTATAATATGTTTCTTGGAGAAAATGGAGTTCAAAAACTATTAAATGGTAGAAAATTAAGATGGACTACTTTAAAAGAAATAGATGAAATAATCGAAAAACGAATAGCTCCAAAACTAGATATTACATTAGAAAATATTACTAAGAAAATAAAAGAGAAATATTCAGTGAATAAAGAGGAGAAAGTTCTTGAATAATCCTGAATACGTAAGAGTAGGAGACAAAAAATATAAAATCAACACTGATTTTAGAGTAGCTATAGAATGTAACATGATAGCAGAGTCGGACGATATAGGAGATACTGAAAGACCTTTAGCAATAATTTACAAATTATTTGGAGATGATGGGCTAAATAATCCACAAGACTGGGAAAAACTGTTAGAGTTAGCTATCAAATACTTATGTTTAGGCAAAGAATTAGAAGATGCAAATGAAGAATCTGATATCGACTTAGAGAAAGATAGGTACTATATAAGAAGCAGTTTTATACAAGATTATAAATATAATCCTTATGATATAAAATATCTGCATTGGTGGGACTTTTTCAATGATTTAAGCAATTTATCAAATAGTGAGTTTGGTAATTGTTGCATTTTAAATCGTGTAAGAAATTTAAGAAATTTAGATATTTCAAAAATAAAAGATTATAAAGAAAAAGACAGATTAATAAAGGCGAAAAAACAAGTATCATTAACTAAAAGACATGAAAAAACAGTTTCTGATGTAGAAAAACAAAGTCAAGATAAATTTTTCGAATTACTAGGAGGTGATTGATGGGGATGGTCAAATTGTAATTGGAACAGAAATAGACACTGATAATTTCGATTCCGAAATAGCCTACATTGAAAGCCAAATGTTAGAAATAGAAGAAAAACTAAAAAAAGCAGATATGGGCTTTGATGTTGGAGATACTCAAAAGTTAGAGGCACAATACTCACGTTTAGGAAGAAAACTTGATAACCTAAATCAAAAGCAAGCAAATTTAAATAAAACAGATTTATCAAATATTCAAAAAAATATAGATGATATAGGAAATGGAATAAGTAAAGCAGTTTCCAAAGTTGGAAAATGGGCATTAGCAGTATTTGCTGTTGAAGGAGCTTGCAGTTTGGTACGAAATGCTATGGGGACGTTATCACAATATAATGAAAAAATAGCAACTGATATAGAATATATACAATTTGCATTAGCAAGTATGTTACAACCAATTATAGAAAGACTTATAGGATTAGTTGTTAAATTGTTACAGTATATAAACTATATTGCACAAGCTTGGTTTGGAGTTAATTTATTTGCTAATGCTAGTGCTAGTTCTTTTGATAAAGCTAGAGGCTCTACAAAGAAGATGGCTAAAGATGCCAAAGAAATGAATAAAAGTCTTGCAAGTGGTATAGACGAAATAACCAATTTAGATATGCAAAATAATTCTGACAATTCTAATGGTGATTCTGGAATTGGTGGGATAAAAAGTCCAAGTTTTGATTTATCTGGCTTAGACGGTGAGGTTCCTGAATGGCTAGAGTGGATTGTAAAAAATAAAGATTTAATATTATCAGTAATGGCAGGAGTTGCTGCGGGGTTACTGGCTTGGAAACTCGGCTTGAGTGGTTTAAAGTCATTAGGAATAGGAGTAGCAGTTGCTGGTGTCGTCTATGCTATTCAAGCTTTTTTAGATTATCTAAAAGACCCATCTTTTGAAAATTTTGGTAAAATTATTCAAGGTATCGGTGTAGCAGTTATTGGATTAGGATTAATTATAGGTGGTCCTGCTGGTTTACCATTTATAATTGCTGGTGCAATAGTACTAATTGTAGGAACAATTTTAAAATATTGGGAACAGATAAAATCGTTTTTACAAGGTGGAATTGATTGGCTTGCAGGAAAAAGTGAGTGGGTCCATCAATTTTTTGGAGATACAGTTGGAACAATTTATGATTTAATGGTAAATAGTTTGCAAAGCTTTTTAAATATATTTGACAGCATATTTACTATGATAAAGGGTATTTTTGATGGAATAATAGAATTTATAAAAGGAGTATTTTCTGGGAATTGGTCTCAAGCTTGGGAAGGAATAAAAAAAATATTTGGAAGTATTTTTACTGGGGTAGTTGATATAGTCAAAAACGTTTTCAATATAGTTAAAAATTTAGTTGTCAGCGTGGCTATTGCGATAGGTTCAACTATAGCAGATGTCTTTAAAGCAGTTGTTAATGGTGTTATGAGAGCTATTGAATCGATACTGAATGCTCCTATAAAAACTGTAAACAGACTTATCGGTGTGATTAATAAAGTTCCAGGCATTAATTTAGGAACATTGCCTACATTTAAACTTCCAAGATTAGCAAAAGGTGGTATTGTTAATAATCCTGGCAAGGGTGTAAATATGGGGAATTACGTTGCTGGAGAAAGAGGAGCAGAGGCAGTTATACCATTGCAAAATAGTAAATTTATAAGTGATTTTGCTAAACAAGTAGCAGATGAGTCGAAAAGTGATATAAACACACAATTGCTATTGGAACTAAACAAAAACATTCAAGAGCTAGCAAATCAACCAATCTATTTTATAGTGAACGGTCAAGAATTAGCAAAGGCTACATATGGCGATTTTCAAAATGAAGAAAAAAGGCAACAAAAATCTGCTACAGTGATAAGGAGTTGATAAAAGGGCATTTTTAGAAGCAAGTTATGATAACAATACGTGGTTTTCACTTCCGGCACCGAGCAAAGATAATTTTTCACCGACGTACACACATCTTGAAAATTCATTTAGAGATGCTATTGGATATTTGCACAGAGATATAAAAAGGCGTAATCTTGCAAAAGTTACGTGTGGGTGGTCAAAATTAAACGCTAGTCAAATGGCTTTATTGCAAACTTTGTATGACAAAGATTATTTTTATCTAAAATTTACTGATAATTATGGTAATAGAGTAGTTAAAAAAGTTTATGCTGGACCATTGGATGGAAAAACTAAATATGCTGATATTAACACATATTTGTTAGTAAAAAGGACAGATGTTCAAATGAATTTTATTGAGTATTAGGAGGTGTTGTTAGGGAACAAGTAAGTGAAAGTTTTAAAAGAGCAATCAAATCTGATACTCGTGAGATTAAAGGGTATGTAGAGGTTATTTATGATGATAAAGATATAAGTAACTATAGTCTTGAATTGTCTCCAGAGCAAGAAAGGATTAGTCTAGCTTCTGAGATAAACGATATGATTAGAAAGAGCAATAAATATGCTACTTTAGAAGAAGATTACACAGAATTAGACGGTAGCTTTCTTCTACCTAATTATAATTTAAGAGGAGACAAAGCAGGTTATGTAAGCAAAGGTATTTTTGAAAATATTGAAACTCCGATTTTTAAAATTTCTTGCAGTGACTCGAATTTTGTGAAGAGTTCAGGAATAACAATTTATTTTGAAAATAATATTGCACAAATATTTAATATAATTATTACAAAAGATAACGATACGATTCAAATTATAAATGTTGAAAATAATACAAAAAATATTTTTCAAGAGGTTTTTGAAGAATCTATAACAATAAAATCTTTACAAATTGAAATTTTGCAAATGGAATATCCTAATAGAAGAATAAGAATGTCAGAAGTAGAATTTGGAATATCACAGATTTACGAGGGAAACGACTTAGTTTCATTTGATGTGAATGAAGAAATTAGTTTATTAATGGAAAAAATGCCAATAAACACATGTAGCATAAATTTAAAAAACTATCCTGATGTCAATAATTCATTTTTGTTTGACCCAATAAACCCAAAAGGGTTAGTACCTTATTTAACTGATAATTGCGTTATTATTCCTAATATTGGCGTTTTAACAGAAGAAACCGGAATAGAATATGTAAAAATGGGTACATTTTTTTTGAAAGATTGGTCTGATGGTAATGATGGGAGTGTTTCTCTAAACGGGCAGAATATTTTAGGAAAATTGTCGGGAATATCAATAACTCCAACAGAAAATAACAAATTCTTTAATACTATATTTAATGCAAAAGAAATGGAATTGTTTTTTAATACAATGCTAAATAATAATAGTTTCAACTTTATAATGGAAAGTACCACAAAATATCCTTATAACAATAATTTAATCACAGACATTAATTTATTAGATTGGTTCAAAAACGCTATACCTCTCAGAATAGCAATAAAAAATAATGATGATTATGTAAAAACTAAATTCTATGTAAGCAGAGGAAATGTAATTACACATGATTATCTTGTTGGAAACTCTGTAGAGTATATATCAAGAAACGAATTAATCACGGATGTTAAATATAAAACAAAAGAAACAATAAATCAAGTGGATATTATCTCCTTTCAAAATTATCCAGTAAGCAATGTTGATGATGAATATGAAGAAGCTATAAACGCATCATATACATTATCTTCTGATATAGAATTTGCATGGTTTTCTATAAAAAATATAATGTCAATAAACCCTAATCAATATTTATCCTACACGTCTTCAAACGGTGGAGAAGCAAAGGTAATTGATGTAAATTATCACCTTATATATATAAAATTTCAAGGAACTCCAGGCGAAGTTTTTACATTGAAATACAAAGCACTTCCATTGCCTGATTTAAAGCAACGAAAAATAACCTATAAAAATAACCACAGTAATGGAAATTCAATATCACTAGATATCAGGAATAGTGCGTATTTTGATTTAACCGAGAAATTTGAAGATATCGCTAATTTTTATTTAACATCCGACTATAAATATAATGTGTCAGGAAATATGATAGGTGACCCTAGTTTACAAACCGGCGATACCATAACGATTGAGACAAAATTTGGCGATAAAGATATTATTTTAACAAAGATTAATATAAAATTTGACGGCGGTTTAAGTGAAAATTTTGAAGGAGTTGGAAATTAATATGCAAAAGATGAAAAAAGGAAATATTGTAATTGAAGTAGAAGAAAAAGACATAGAAATGGCAAAACAAAAAGGTTTTGAGATATATAATGGTTATTTGCTACCGAATGCTGAGGTTGATTTCGATGAATAATTTTTTAAACAAAGTTTTATTAAATGGTATAGAAGGCAAAATAGCTAATTTACATAATTCATTCAAAGAAAAATTTAACATTACAGAAACTTCATTAAGAAACATTGAAGTAAATGACAACCTAGATAGTAAAATTCTATATATCAATTTTCCTTGGGAAAGTTTTGAGAAAATTAATGATGTAGAGAAACAATTTATCACTATTAACGATGATAATTATATCTGTGCGAGACCAAATGTAAAAAAAGATTCTAAATATATAGCTTATAAATACAAGAATCAGTATATTTTTTTATATTATAAATTTAATAACAGTACCAACAATCTTTATAATTATATTCGTTATAAAATGCCTAGTGATTACGGAAAGATATCTAATATAGATAACACAGATATATTTTATCCTTATATAAAAATAAAAGAAGATGAATATAAACTGCTAGAATATCAAAAAAAAGAATGGGTAGATAACGAGATACCTTATTTACAATATATAGATAACATCGAAGAAGGTATAAACAATGTCGCAAAAATCCTTTTTACGCCAGCAGGCTATGAATATAAGGAATGGACAACAACAGGTTATTACGGTATAGGAAGCAATGATTATGGGCTTGCACAAAAACCAATTAGTCAGAAAGATTTTGATAGATGGAATAAAAATATTGAATTATTAGAATCGATTATTGATTCTTTTTTTAATATTTGGAATGTGGTTAGTTATGTAAAATGGGATGAGAAAAATGAGTATGAATGGGAGGAATAATTTATGGCAAAAGTAAGTTTTAAAAGAAGATTAACAAATGAAGAAGTTGATGATATACCTGTTGAAGATGGTAATTTAATAGCAACTAAAGAAGGAAAACTTTTTATAGATTATGAAGAAGAAAGAAAAGAAATAGGCGGTGTCCCATCAGGCGGAACAACAGGTCAAGTATTAGCCAAAAAGAGTGATGCTGATAATGACACTGAATGGGTAGAACAAACAGGAGGTACAGGCGGAGGAGATTCTGTTCCTATAGGGACAATTGTAGAATATAGTGGGAACGAGTTACCGAGCGGTTATTTATTATGTGATGGACAAGAAG
>CAJUIY010000034.1 GCA_910586865.1 uncultured Bacilli bacterium | reverse complement strand
CCTATTTTTTTATATATTGTTAGTCCTTTCTATAAAATTTATTCTATTTTACTGGGATTATGCAGTAGAAGAGGCGATGCATCATCGAATGAGTCATGGCGGAAGAGTCTATGATTTGAGGTATCAAATTTTAAGAAACTTCAATTGGAGTTTGGAGGAAAAAAGAAAATTAGTCTATGATTTTTACGAAGATGAGTATGACTTTATGTTACATCTAGATGCTTTTGAAAGAAAAGTAATAAGACATCCCGCCAATTTTAGAGAAAATAATATTAGTCTTATAGAACTTGATAAAATATATGATTATGATTTAGTTGATTTAGAAAATAAGTATCATGATAGCATTGCAGCAGTGGAAGTTTTGATGAAATAAACTTTTGTAGAATGCTTCATCAGGTTAGACCAATTACCTTAAGAAAAAATAATAGGGTATATAAAAAACACATTTAAGTGTTTTTTAAAATTCTTCAATTGCTCCCGTTGGACAAGATTCAATGGCATCTTTTACTTGGTCTTCTAGGTCTTTTGGAATTTCTTCTTTTTTCACAGTAGATATTCCTTCCTCGTTCATTTCAAATACTTCTTCACAAATAGCAATGCAAGCACCACAACTGATACAAGCATCTTTGTTTACTTTTACTTTCATAAAACTACATCTCCTTTATTCATTATATTATCATTATACCTGACTTTTTCCTTTACGTAAAGAAAAAGATGTATTTGTTAAAAAGATTAAAAAAAATGAAATTATATGTTATCCTTATATTAGGAAGGTGGATAGTATGAAAAGTAGAATGGATCGATATCAAAATATAGATCATAAAGAATACAATCGACTTGATAAAAATAAAAATCTATATGAAAATGTTGGCAATAACACAAAATATACTAATTTTACAGATGTGGGTCAAAGTAATGCTTATCTACTAGACACTACAAAAGATAATTATCAGACAAGAGAAGATTATCAACATTTAAAAGATTTTCAAAATAAAAAAATAACACCAAAAGTGAAAGATATTACTCCAAAAGTAAAAAAAGAATTGGATGAATTTAATTATCTTTATCAAGATCATGAAAATAGAGTATATGATATTAATAGTGTATTAAAGAATGCAAAAGAAAATCGAAAAGAAAAAGATGCTTTAGAGGAAAAACGAAATTTAAAAAATACCAATTACAATATTTTAGCATCGTTAAATCAGGACGAACTTGAAAAGTATCGAAATGAGAAAAAACAAAAAAATAAGCCAGATGAAGAAGGATTAAGAGAATTAATTGATACCATTACTTCTAAAACATTAGCTGGTGAAATATCCAAAGAGACTAGTGTCAATCTTTTGAGTGATTTGATGGCAACTAGTGCTCATGATAAGATTGGAAAAGAAGATAAGCTCGAGTTATCAAAAGAAATTTTGGATAAGGAAGCACTAAAGAAAATAGATGAAGCTAAAAAGGATATTAATTTTAAGCAAAGTACCAATGATGATATTATGAAAGATATTGATAAATCCTTTTATACGAAATCAATGGATTTATCGGATAAAGATTTCTTTTCCGATGATGAAGAAGAGGATATGCAAACAGGAGTACCCACTTTTGTGAAGGTATTGATTGTACTTATTATACTAGCTTTAATTGGAGTATGTGTATATTTTGTATATAAGAGTTTATAATAGAAAGTGATAAGGAAGGAAAAAATATGAAAGAAAGATCATTTGAAGACCGATTAGATGAAAAGATGGAAGATAGAGGTTGGGGAAAATATGCCTCCGAAAAAATAGAAGTTAGAGATCCTATTCCAAAACTACCGATTTCAGAAAAGGACTATCAAGAATTATCTTTATTGTTAGGCAAATTAGCATTGCAGGATCAAGAGGGAACGTTAGGTAGAGGATTATGTGGTGTATTTTTTGAAGTACAAAGACGTGCTACTTATGGGAATAGATATCAAAAAACAGAAGAGATGGAAAAAGTAGAAAGAAAAATGTGGACACTTGGTACAGGAGAGGTAATTGAAGAGCCGAAAACGGAAACTTCTACACCAAAGAAAAGGTAAAGAAAAGGAAGAGATTTGTAGTACTATATTTGTACTTTTTTATTTGCTATTTGTTTGTTATACTAACGATAAGGAATTTTTTATTAGAAATAAAATATTTAAAATGGAGAGAACTTATGTATAAAATGATGGTAAGTGATTTTGATGGAACCTTAGTAAATGAAGAAGATAATATACCCGTATCTACGGTAGCAATGATTGATAAATTAAGAAAACATGGATATCAATTTGTCATTTCTACAGGGAGATGTTTACAGTCCGTATCTTACTATAATGGAGATTACCAATTTATAGATTATATTGTATCTTGTAATGGTGCCTATATTTACGATGTGAAAAGAGAAAAGTGTATTCATAAGAAGAATATCTTAATTCGTCATGTGAAAAAAATTGTTCAGAAGTATATCGGTAATCATATTATTTATGTAATTGATCATAAAGTGTGGCATTTATTAAGTGAAAAATCTGCTTATGAAGAAGAATTTGATGTAGTAAAAGAAGAGGACTATCTTTCTTTTTTCAGTCAGAATAAGACAAATATTTATAAAATAGAAATTTATTTTGAAACAATAGAGGATGCACAAAAAACAATTCAAGAAATTCAAGATATGGAATTAAAAGTAAATGTGAATTTACAGATGAATCATAATCGGTATTTGATAGAGATTACGCATCAGGATGTGAATAAATTAGAAGCAATCAAAAAGATATTACGCCATGAAAAATTAACATTAGAAAATGTGATTGCTTTTGGAGATGGCTATAACGATATAGAACTCATAAAAAACGCAGGGTTAGGAATTGTTCCTGAAAATGCCGTAGCGGAGATTAAAGAAATCGCAGATTCTATTACTCTGGATTATAATCATAAAGGAGTAGAAGTTTATTTAAAAGAAAATGAGGAGTTTCTTTTATCAAAAATTTCGAAATAATTGGACAAGAATTTTGTCTTTTTTCTTTTTCTTTTTTTTTTAATGTGATATAATATGCGAAAAGGAAGTGGTAGTTGTGACAGAATTAAGTAGTATAAAAGGAGTTGGTCCAAAAGCACTGATGCTTTTAAATAAAATAGGTATTAATACAGTAGAGGATTTAGTAACGCATTATCCTTTTCGATATGATATATTAGAACGGTGTAATCTTTTAGAGGTAGAAGATGGTGGGCATATTATTATCGATGGTAGAATTGAAAGTGTTCCTATTTTGATGCGTTTTAAAGCAGGACTTAATAAAATGAATTTTCGGTTAGTAACCAAAAGTGGTGTAGTAGGGGTTTCTATTTTTAATAGAGCCTTCTTAAAAAATCAATTACAGGTAGGAACGTATGTAACAGTTATTGGAAAATTGGATAAGAAAAAAAATGTAATAACAGCATCCGAATTAAAATTAGAACCACTTTCGAATAAAGTGAAAATAGAAGCTGTCTATCATTCTACGAATGGACTTACGAATAAAAATTTAGCCACTTATATTAATATGGCTTTGCTTACTTGTGGAAATGAAATACCCGATTATATTCCAAAAGAATATATTGAAAAGTACAATTTTCTAAATAAAAAAACAGCATTAAATATTATCCATAATCCCTCTACCAAAGAAAAATTAAAAGAAGTTTCGATTCGTTTAAAATATGAAGAACTATTTGCATTTATGTTTAAAATTAACTATTTAAAGTATGAGAATAAGAAGAATGATTCTGGTATTTCTCATTCTATTGATGAAAAAAAGTTAAATCAGTTTATTAAAAGTATTCCGTTTTCATTAACGAATGATCAAAAAAAAGCAGTAGAAGAAATTTTGGAGGATTTAAAAAGCAATAGTAGAATGAATCGTCTATTACAAGGAGATGTTGGAAGCGGAAAAACCATTGTTTCTTTTATTGCTATGTATGCCAATTTCTTAAGTGGTTATCAAAGTGCTTTAATGGCACCAACGGAAATACTTGCGGTGCAGCATTATCATAATTTAAAAAATCTATTACAAGATACCAATGTATCTTTGGAACTATTAACAGGCTCTACTTCTAAAAAAGACAAACAAGCAATTTATAATGGATTAAAGGATGGCAGTATTCATATGATTATCGGAACACATGCTTTGATTCAAGAAGAAGTGGAATATCAAAATTTAGGTCTTGTCATTACGGATGAGCAACATCGATTTGGAGTCAACCAAAGAACCAATCTTCATAATAAAGGGATGAAGCCTGATATTTTATATATGAGTGCAACACCAATTCCTAGAACCTATGCTTTGACTATCTATGGAGATATGGATATGTCCATTATTAAAGAAAGACCAAAGGGAAGAAAAAAAATCGAAACTTATATCAAGAAAAATAGTGAAATAAAAGAAGTTTTAGAGATGATGTTTGAGCAATTAGAAAAAAATCATCAAGTGTATGTTATCGCACCATTAATAGAAGATAGTGAAAACAATGATTTGGCAACTGTATGTAATTTAAAAGATCAGATGACGCTTGCTTTTGGGAAGAAGTATAAAATTGATATTATTCATGGTAAGATGGCAAGTGCCGCCAAAGATTTAATTATGCAAGAGTTTGTTCAAGGTAGTATACAAATATTAATATCCACAACGGTAATTGAAGTGGGTGTAGATGTTAGTAATGCCACGACTATGGTTATTTTTGATGCCAATCGTTTTGGACTTTCTACACTTCATCAATTAAGAGGAAGAGTTGGAAGGGGCTCTCATCAATCCCAATGTATTTTAATTAGTGATTCTGATACCAAACGCCTTGAAATTATGAGAGATGTGGAGGATGGTTTCGTAATTAGTGAAGAAGATTTTAAATTAAGAGGGCATGGGGATTTATTTGGAACAAAACAAAGTGGAGATATGGAATTTAAAATTGCCAATCTAAGAGAAGATTATAAAATATTACTACAAGCAAAAAAAGATTCAGAAGAATATTTAAAAAAGAAAGATGCAGATAGTGAGATAAAAGATTTGTTAATCTCTAGCATTCATCACAATTAATTAGAACTACTATTCATTTTATTTATTGAAAGAGGATAGTATATTTTTAGTAAAAAGAAAATTAGATGACAAACAAATTAGAAATGTTGATTATATTTTAACTGAAATATATTGAGAATTTAAAATAAGCCGAAAATAAGCCGATTCCATAGTGCAAAAGATAATGTATAATAAGTTGTGAGGTGTTAATATGAGTGAAATAACATTAGAAAATCTTCAAAAAGCAATTGCAAAAATAAATCATAAAAACAATGCTATCGATAAATATTTCTACAAATTAACAGAGGAAGTCGGAGAACTTGCAAAAGTAATTAGAAAAGATAAAAGGTTAGAAAGTAGTGAATGTATAAAAGATACAGTAGAGGAAGAACTTTATGATGTTCTTTATTATGTTATTTGCCTTGCTAATATGTATGAAATTGATTTAACGAAATGTGCTATTTTAAAAGAAAAATTAAACTCTGAAAAATATGGAAGAAAGAGTATCTTTGATGAATAAGAAAACGATAATGTTAGAAATGGATGATGTAATAACTATTCATGTTGTATCTAATTTAATAGAAAGATTTTTAGAATTTTATTAGACTGTTATAGAAGTCGTATAAATACGTTCTATTTAAGATTTTTACTAATACTCACTAATTTATAATTTTTATACTTTACGATTGATTATACGATAATGATATGGTATAATATAGAAAAACCAAGAAGGGGGTTATCATTATGGATTTAAACGAAATAAATGAATTTAAAATTGAAAGAATTGAAAAACAATCAAAATGTTTAGGTGGGAAAGAAAGTGTATTATTGTTGCAATACATTTTTGCTGGATTTGATTTAGGATTTTCTTTAATAACATTCAATCCACTCTTTCTATTTAGTTCGCTAGTATATTTTACAACGGCACAAAGTAGCAAGGAAATCACAAAAGATATAAAAGAAGATATGGAAAATTTAAAATCGATTAAGAATCAAAAAGATTTAGAGGAGTATAAAGTAGAAAGAATTGAAACTTGTAAGAAAAAGATGAATATCTATGAAAAGGAAGGAAATATTTATGCAATATCTACAGTATTAGCAATGGGTGGTTGTCTTTTCGCACCTCTAGCATTTGCAGTTCCTACCATTATGCTTGCCTATGGATTGATAGAGTCCATGTTAAATGAAGAATTTTATAGTAACGAAATAAAAAAACTATCCAATGAGACTTTACAAAAGGAAAATGTAAAGATGAAAAGGAAAACTCCTACCCATATGGGAAGTATAGCTTATGGACATTAATATTAATGATAAAATTACACTAAGTAATCATAAAAAATATTTAGTAATAAGTAAAATTACTTATGAAAATAAGACGTATTATTATTTACTAGATATTGAAACGGGAAAAGAAATAAAGATATGTTATGAAAACGTTGAAAAAGAGTCAATGATAGAGGTAAAGGATAGTGAACTTCTTCAAACCCTTTTTCCACTATTTATGAAAAAATCACAAGAAGTAATGGTAGAGATGTTAAAAGATTTTTAAGTTAATTTACAAAGAAAAAGAAATAGGAGGAATATTTCTTTTTTGTTTTTCTTTACTGTAAAAATGATTTCCTATATAATAGTAGATGAAAAGGTAAAAGTAGGAGATAGCTATGAAGCAGAACAAGAAAAAATTTTTTTATATTTCAATCTTTCTTTTCTTTTTATTTATTCTTTTTTTATCACCAATATCTGGTGATGATTGGGGAAATTATGAAGTAGGAAAGACTGGACTTTATCATTCTATTGGAAATGCAGTGGGGATGTATTTTGATTGGGAAGGGAGATTTGTTAGTCGAATACTAATTAACGTATTAACCTACCATAAATATTTGTGGAACATCGTAAATAGTATTTTGATTACATTAACGATTTATTTTGGTGTTCAAATAGTAAAACCAAAGAAGAAAAAGTTAGTTTATCTGTTATCTTTCCTTTTAGTGTTATTTATGAATGTTTATACTTTTTCTCAGACTATTACTTGGATTGCAGGTAATATTACTTACTTTTTTGTGATTCCCATTTTATTAGGTTATTTTTACTATTTAACAGAAGAGAGAAAGCAAGATAAGAAAATAAGAATTCTTCTTCTGGGAATAAATATATTAGCTCCTATGTTTGTAGAACATATGGCACTTACTTTAATCGCTGGAAATATAATGGTTCTTCTTTTTAGATATCAGAAAAATAAGAAATGGGATAAAGAAATTATCTTTTATTTGATTCTTTCGTTAATATCCACTTTATCTATGTTATTATCTCCAGGAAGTAGAGCAAGAAGTTTAGTAGAAAATCTGGAATTTAATCAATTAAATATTTTTGAAAAAGTAATTTATAATATACCAAACTTTATCTTTTATACCTTTATAGCGAACTCTTATTTTCTAGTTTTAAGTATGACTAGTAATTTCTTACTAATAAAAAAATATGGTAAAAATAAGATGATAAAAATATTATTACTTTTATTCTTACTACCAGTAGCACTGATAACCATCCTTATTTATCCTATTTCTAGTTTTTACCCAAATAAATTCAGTTTTTTCATCAATCCAAATCATATTTTATTGATCCTTTATTGGCTTTCTTACTTAGTGATTTCTTTTGGTCTTTTTCTCATGGATAGTATAAAACGAAAAGAGTGGAAGACTTCCTTCTTTTTCTTACTAGGAATTTCAGCGAATACATTTATGTTGTTATCTCCTACTTGGGGCTATCGAACTAGCTTATTTACCTATATGGCGTTATCTATTTCTTGTATCTGTATTATTGATTGTTATTTCAAAGTAAAAAAATTATTTATTTACTTTCTATATGGAGTAGTAGGAATTACTATGTTAGGTTACTTTACCTTGTATATGAATGTTAGTAGGTGTCAAAACGAACTAGAAAAATCAATCAAAAAACAATTAGATGAGGGGAGTAAAATTATGGAGATTGAAAAATTCCCTTACTTTATTAATTGTAATATAAATCCAGAAAACGATTATCATATCAAACAATTTAAGAAATACTATAAGATACCTGATAATGTAGAAATTAAATTAACAGAAAAACATTGGAAATATCTTATTATTTATTCTAAAGAAGTAAAATAAAAAACTAGATTGTATTAAGTACTAGTCTGGTTTTTTACCTATTTTTTGATTATTTTCTTTTCATTTTATATAAGTTGGTCTATAATAAATATAAGATAGGAGGGGTATCATGGTATTTCGAAAACCATATGCTTTTTTGATTAAAAACTTTAAAAAGATTCATATTGTATTAGTCGTATTATGTGCTTATATTTATTATAAAACCATGAGTACTTCGAGCTTTACGACCGATTTTTTAAATTACTTAAGTTATGATCCTTATTATGAACCAATAAAGAAATATGTAGGTTTATTCTTACTCTTAATAATTATCATCGTTATTGTAATTAATGGTATGTTATTAGTTTTATTAAGAAGAAAAGATAAACCTTGGAAACTGTATTTAATTCCTATTTTAGAGTATGTAGTTTTATTTTTTGTATTAATCTCGATTCGTAGCTTTTTTAATAGTTATACAGGAGATTTATCCACTACTTCTATTCGACTATTAAATAATATGTTATTTATCACCACCATTCCTCAATATATTGTTTTCTTAATTTTACTTATTAGAGTTATTGGATTAGATTTAAAAAATTTTAACTTTAGTGCTGATGAAGAGTTTTTAGATTTAAGTCAAGATGATAGAGAAGAATTTGAAGTAAACGTAGAATTCGATAAATATGCTTTATTAAGACTTTTGAAAAAGACACAACGTTCCCTTCTTTATTTTTATCAAGAACATCGATACTTTTGCAATATTTTCTTTGTAGTGGCTAATATTTTTCTACTTGGAAATATTTATCACTATTTTGGAGTAGCACATAAAGTCATAAAAGAAAATCAGACAAATACGATTAATAATTATCAAATGACGATTCATAAAAGTTATTATACGGATAAAGGAAAAACAGGAGATGTATTAGAAAATGACAGTGCTTTTGTTATTCTTAATATGACGGTAGTCAATAAAGGGGCTGCTAGAAATTTTAATCCAAGTGACTTTCGATTAGTAAATGGTCGAAAGAGTTATGCTTTTGCAGGAGATACTTATAATAATGATTTTTTGGATATTGGAAAAGGGTATCCAAAAGGAAAACTACAATATGATGAGAAGAAAACATTTATTTTAGTATTTAAGGTGGATAAAAAAGCAGATCCAAAACGATTTGTTCTCTATTACCAAGAATATAAAAATGCAACTACTTCTTATTTAAGAAAAATTAAACTTAGTCTAAATGATACTTCTGATGTTTTACAAAATAGTTCTAATAAATTAGGAGAAGAGATTACGATTGTTTATCCAAATAAAGAAGAAAAAAGTTTAACATTTAGGGAAGTAAGTTTTGAAAGTAGTGTAGACTACAATAGCGAAGTATGTAATAAAGACGCTGAGTGTGAGATAGTTCCTAGAAATTATACAATAAGTGAAGATAAAAAGATTCTGGTAATTAATTTTTCATCAAATGATTATGAGGGTGAAGATTTAATTGACTTTTCAATGAAGTATGGTAAAATTGTATATAGAGATAATGAGAATATTACAAGAGAATGGAAGGTAGAGAATGCCATCAATTCTAGTAAATACTTAGGAAAATATCTATATATTAAAGTACCAAATACACTAGAAGAAGCAAAAGAGATAAACTTTATTTATACGATTCGTAACCAAAAATATATTTATAAAATAAGATAGGAGATTTATCATGCTAAATGAAAAAAGAAAAAATAAGATAATTTTAGTAGTAGGTATTGTAATTGTTTTATTATTAATTTGGTTTATTTTTATAAGTCCATATGTTACTTTTAAATCAAGAGAAAAAGAAGTATTAAATGGGGCAAAAAGATATTATGAGATTAATACTAGCAAATTACCAACTGGTACTAAAATCGCTACTTTATCTTTGAAAACGCTATATGATAAGGATTTTGTAGATTCTTCCCCTAATAGTGTTTATGCAACAAATAAATGTAATGTAGATAAAAGCTTTGTAAAAGTTAGAAGAGAGAATGGACAATATCAGTATTATGTTTATTTAGAATGTGGAATGTTTAAATCGAGTGTAGATCATGAAGGACCTACTATTAAACTAAAAGGGGAGGAAGAGATAACTTTAAATAGAGGAGAAGAGTATAAAGAACTCGGCATTGAAAGTGTGAAAGATAACACCGATGGAGAGATGGATATTAAAAAAGTGAAGATTGACTCCTCTAAAGTAAATACGAATAAAAATGGTACGTATGAAGTCACTTATACGATAAAAGATAGTTTTAATAACGAAACAGTGAAGGTTAGAACCATCAAAGTCATACAAACACTAAATAGTATTGTCAAAAAAGAATCAGGAGGAGATACTTATCAAGGCACTCATGAAGATGGTTATATTAAAATTGATGAAATCTTATTTCGGATCGTGGGAATTAATGAGGATGGAAGTGTCAAAGTAGTTTCTAATGATGCTTTAGCATCTATCAATTACGAAGGCATTGATTCTTGGTTAAATGATTATTTCTATAATAAACTAAGTGATAAAGTAAAAAGCTATCTCGTAAAGAGTAAATGGTGTAATGAACAAATATCAAATGCAGAAACCTCTATGAAGTGCAGTAAATATACTAGAAAACAAAATGTTGGTCTTCTTTCTATATCTGATTATAATAAATCAAGAAATTCGGAAGGAGAATCCTATTTAACTGATAATTATGGGACTTGGACCTATAATAAGAAAAACGATAAAGAGGCATGGGTAAAGTCTTATAATGACTCTATCCGTTCAGATGAACATGATGTCAAGGAATTATCGATTGATCAAATAATGGGAATTAAACCTGCATTAAACATAAAGAAAGACTCTATAATTTCAAAAGGAAATGGAACTGCTGATAATCCATATCAACTAAAAGGAAACATAAGAAATGGTAAAAAAGGCGACAAAGTTTCTATTGTAAAAACAGGAAGTTATGTTACCTACTCAGGTTATACATGGAGAGTGATTGGAAAGGATGAAGAGGGAAATACTCAAGTCTCTATGGTAGGAGAAGTAAAAGATGCTGAGAGTACTTATCATACCGAATTCGATACATCTACTAGTAGTTATCAACCAAATCGTTCTACTAATTTGGGATATAAAATTGTGAATGACATTTCTAGTTATGTTAAAACATCCTATTTTGTAAATAAAGCAATCACTATCCCAACTTATAAAGATAAGATTTATTATAGTGATAAACCAAAAGGAAAAGATTACAAAGTGAAATTAATGGCATCGAGTGTTTTTGAACTATATTCAGGTACAAAGAGTAATACAGTTACTTCATGGCTAAGAGAAAGCCTAAGTAATAAAAAAATTGCTTACGTTGCGACTGCCTCTTTAGGAATTCAGGATATAGAATATGATAAAACAGTTACACTTGGTGTAACATTGACAGGCTATCTAAATAAGGATGTAGTCATAAAAGATGGGGATGGTACCTCAGAAAATCCTTATAAGTTAACAAAATAGAGGTAATTTTATGAAACAGAGGAAGTATCAAAAGACAATGATTTCTATTTTCTTAATTGTTTTGGTAGGACTCACTTTTACCATGATAATGAAACCATATTATAGAGTAGAAAATAGACAGAAAAAGATAAATAATTTTAATATAAAAAATCACATAAACCCTTTGGGGTGGTTGAGAGTACAAGGGACCAATATCGATTTTCCAATTGTATATTACAACGATACTGATGTTACAGAACCTAAATACGAATTAGGTTGGAATTATTCAGAAGATAGGAAACTTACAAAAAGAGTGACTATCTTTTCACACAATGTATTAAATGTTTCTAGTACTCCATTGATAACGGACAAAAATCACAAGAGATTTGAACAATTATTATCCTTTATTTATACTGATTTTGTAAAGAAAAACAAATATATTCAGTATACCATAGGGAACAAGAATTATTTATATAAAATATATGGTATTTCTTTTCAGGAGGAAGAAAAATTAGACTACGAGAATACGAAAATTAACCGAAAAGAAGCGAAAAAGTATATTAAAAAAACACTTGATGATAGTTATTTTAAATTTGATGTAGATGTAAAAGAAACAGATCATTTAATTACCTTAGTTACTTGTACAAGATTTTTTGGAAAT
Source organism: uncultured Bacilli bacterium (assembly GCA_910586865.1). Lineage (GTDB taxonomy): Bacteria > Bacillota_I > Bacilli_A > RF39 > UBA660 > UMGS995. Next base: position 7,972 of record CAJUIY010000034.1, on the reverse strand, counting down.
ACTACGAAGTACTCCTTTGTAGTAGATGCTAGAATGGTAAGAAAAAATGAAAGGATAAAGAACTATCAAGTAACAGAGAAAAAAAATTATAAAAAGATAAAAAAAACATTAGAGGGAGATGTAGAGGATGAAAAAATTTAAGAGTAAAGATTTGATAAGAAAAGTGATTGTGCCATTAGCTATATTGTGTATTGTCCTATCTCCTAGTATAGTAAATGCTCAAAAGACATCTACTTGTGATGTTTTTGATGGAACTGCAATTTCTTCCAGCTTAAGCCAAAATGAAGTGACTTTTACCTTACATGCGAAAAGCGGGATTTGGAAATTTGGTTATGTGATTGGCACTATGAATGATGATGGTGATGAAGATGATGGTGCGACTTATGAAGATATCATGGATGAGAATGGGTTAATACCTAGTGACTTTAAAAAGCAAGGTCAATTTGATGCTGCAGAAGGAGATAAAACTTTTACTATAAAGAGAAATAGTACTTATAATAAAGAGATTATTATTCTTATGTGGCTAGTTGATTCTGATTTGGAGGAATGCTCTGGGGAAAGGGCACTAAGAGGGAAAAAAAGTTTTAAGTTGGATGGAGATTTTGTAAAACTTTCTGGTAATTCGGCGATTAAAAGAACAACAATTCCCATTAGGCAATCAAAATCAGCAAGAAATCAATCTTCTAATGCTCACTGTCAAGCAATGGGAAATGCTTGGTATTATAAAGATGGAAAAGAATCCAAATTTAATCTTACAGGAACTGACAAAAATGATTATGTTAATATGATGAGTCAAAGCTTTCCATATTGCTTTAGAGATTACAGTGCTGCATTTAACCTTTCTAATAGTACAATTAAAAATGTTAGACAAGCGTCGTTAAAAGCATATAATAGTTATCTTGATTTCAAGAAGGAAGCTAGTAAACATTCGAGTGCAGATTATCAAAATGCTTTAGCAGAGGCACAGGCAAATGGCTATAAGAAGGTAAATGATACTTCATTATCCACTCTATCATGTGATAAAAAATCAACAACAGAAGATACCAAAAAGTATTATTATGAAAAACAGGTGGTATCAAATAGTGTTTGTAGTGTAAATTGTATTGAACAGTTTCAAGTAACGTATGATCCACCAGTTGCTGTAAAAGCAGGACTATGTTTCCAATATAAAGTGACAGTAAGAAGTAAAGTAACTTGTAAGACAGAGATAAAACCAGGATTCTCTTGGCCAAAGGCTCCCGAACCTGAAGTTACATGTGATTACATTCCAATTTGTCAAAATGCACATCATAGTACTCAAGCAGGACCAAGTGAAGATTTCGATGACTGCATTAACAGTTGTGATGGTGGGAAATATACACAAAAATGTATTAATAGTTGTTATTCTAAAGTATATGAAAATAATGATACTAGCACAAATTCTGTAAAATCAACTAGTATATCTGATAAAGATGTCAATGTTCAGCCACTTGCAGGACATGGTAAAGATCCTTTCTATCAGGTGACGGGATGTGAAAATAATGGTGAAATTATAAATCATCCAGATAAATGTGGTGCTGCATTCTCTGAATTAAAACAACAATATCCATTAGGATATTATAGAAAAAATAATGAAAAAGGAGCAGAAAGTTGGATACAATATGACTGGCACCCTTGCTTCAATACTGGTAGTAAGCATTGCCAATATACTGATGATGATGGTAAGAATTTGAGTATTTCAGTAGAGCATTATGGAGGCCAACAAGCAGATCAAGCTCCTTACATCAATAATTCCTCTAAATCTTATATAGAAGCAATTAAAAGAGCAGCACCTTATTATACAAGAACAGGACCAGCAACATCACAATTGATTCGATCTTTTAGAGGATTGTCTGGCGGAACTTTACCTGGAAGAAAATATATTATTGGTGATTCTGGAATAAAACGACAGAAAAGTAATCGCTATAAATGTCATGAAGTATGTGGATTCCTTGCCAATAATACCTATGGAGGGTGTTCAGCAAGTGGAGCCTCTAGTAAAGATGTTGAAGAAGACTACGTTTCGAAATTAAATAAGATAGAAGCAGATTTCTCAGCATGTACAACAAATGCAGTATGTAAAGAAGATAAAGCAACATTTTATATCGATGTAACAGATAAAAAGACTTATAGTGGTAAAGAGAAGGAAAAATGGACCGCAACCAATCAATCTTCTAGTAAAAATTCAACACCTCCAACGGGAGGAGATACTTCTATGTTTATACCACTGGAATGTACAGATGCACAAAAACAAGCAACTCCATTAGTATGTGATGTAGAGAATGTCGAAGTAGCACCTGGTATTAATGGGCAATGTTATGGAAGAGATAATCCAAAATATTGGCAACATTATAAAACGACAATTACATTCCCAGGAACATGGATTAACTTGAAATCAGCTGAAAGAGTTTATAAACAACCAAATAGTTCTTCTCTTAATAACTATCGTGAAAAGAAAAATTATTATTGTACTGGTTATGATAGCGAAGATGTGAATGTAGACTGGTGGAATTGGAAAGTTAATGGTAAAGGAAATATCAACAGTATTAAAATACAAAAAGACAATAATATCACTGCCGATATTTCCAAGTTTGGTAAATTTGATTGGAGCGTAGGATTAAAATGTTTCTTTGGACTATATACAAAAGTATGTGTTCCTGGTTCCGATGATCCTGATTGTAATTTCCCAGAAGACGAAGATCAATGTAGTGGAGAAAATAGTACAGCAATCTGTAATTATAAATTTAGAGTAATTGATCAAGCAAATATGTTCCCAGATGAAGAAGGGTTAAAAGGAAATCGAGAACGAGGATTTAACTGGACAACAAAAGCAATTGATCATACGATACCAACAGATAGTTCTTATTTTATCGATCCAGAGAAGTATTATCAACAATTAGAAGCGAGTGCAGAGACTGCATTCCCAAGGAATGATGGAGAATTCTCCCATTCAGATTATCGAGTAAAATTATCAAGAGAAAATATACAAAATATTAAATCTTATGTTAGAAAAAATAACTTTAATACTTTTGATGGATCTTATCATAAAGTGACACCAGAAGTAGAAGGATTATATTATTATCGAAGTGGATTAAGAAATAACACAAGTTTAGTTAGTAGCTGGACAGGTGATGTTGCAGGAAAGAACAATAATTAAGGTAGGTGGTAAAAAATGAGTAAAGCATATTTAACAGTAGGTATTATCTTATTAAGTATTTTAGCACTTGGAGCTTTTAACTTAATTCAAAATTATTCATCAGGAAATGAACTGGATTACTATCTACTTAAGGAGACTACAGAGGCAGCAATGTCTGACTCTGTAGATTCCTCTTATTTTTCAGAACGAGGAGTATTAAGAATTGATAAAGAGAAGTTTGTTGAAAGTTTTGTTCTTCGTTTCGGAGCAAATGTAGATGACTCAAGAGCATATGATATAAAATTCTATGATATCAACGAAGTTCCACCAAAAGTAACAGTCCAAGTGGATTCATTAAATAATAGTTTTGTATTAGAAGATTCTAATGTTAGAATTACGACAAGACTAAATGCTATTTTAGAAACTAATAATAAATCTGATCCATTAACGACAAAAGGATATTTACAAAGACCAACCAATTAAGAAAGGAAGAGTAAAATGGGAAATATAAGTGTAGGTATTAAAAAATTCTTATCCAACAAAAATACAGTAACGATATTAGGAGTAGTTGCCGCTGTATTAGTGTTATATGTTGGATATAATTCAAAAGTCAATAGAGCAATCACTCCAATAACCGTTCCATATGCAAAAGAAACAATTAATCCAGGAGCACAAATTACAGAAGAACTAATCGGTACGAAGAATGTATCTAGTGCAACAATAGAGGATGGATTTGCATTTACGAATGTCAATGATGTAAAAAATAAATATGCCAATGCGGATAGTGTAATTCCAAAGGGAAGTCTATTCTATAAGAGATCTGTTGTTGAGAAAAGTCAACTTCCAGATTCTATTATTTATGATTATCCTGATGGTTATGTACTTTACTATATGGATGTTTCAACAGCAACGACTTATGGTAATTCAATTTTTCCAGGAAATTATATAGACATCTATTTAAAAGCACAAAATGCACAAGCAGAAGGAGAAAGTATTGTTACCAGTGATAAAATCATGGTAGGTAAATTATTAGAAAATGTAAAAGTTTTAGCAGTACTAGATAGTGATGGTAAGAACGTATTTGCTAATCTTGATGAAAAAGGAGTTCCATCTATGATGATTTTTGCAGTACCATCTGAGTATTACATTCTATTAAATAAAGCAAAATATCTACGTTCTGTTAATACAACATTAATTCCAGTACCAACAGACGAAAGTCTAAAGGATGAACCAGGAGAACTACAACTAAGTAGTAATGACTTAAAAGATTATATTAATAATATTACAGTATGGACAGAATAATTTAAAATAGTAAAGAGGGATGTGTTTTTATGAACGATAATATTTTTGATAAGTTAGACTTTGGACCACTTAAACCATTGTTAGAAGATGATGATATCACTGATATCTCTTTTTGCAATAAAGGTCAGATATGGGTTCGTTCACTAACACAAGGTTCACAAAGAAGAGAAGTGGAAGGGGTTACACCAGATTTTATGGAAAAACTTGCCTTTCAATGTTCTAATGTTATGGGGACAACATTTAATAATGCAAAACCATTTCTAGATGCAGAGTCAGCAGAATTACGTCTTAACTTTGTTCATCAATCAGTAGCTACCAATGGAATTGCTTGTGTTATTCGTAAAACACCAGCTAAGATTAGACTAGAAAAAGAAAAACTAATTAAGGATAATTATTTCACGGCGAATATACATGATTTTTTAATAAAATGTGTGGAAGGACATTGTAATGTATTAGTAGCTGGAGAGACTGGTTCTGGTAAAACCGAGTTCACGAAGTATCTAGCAAGTCATACAAAATATGAAGAGAAAATTATTACCATAGAAGATACATTGGAACTTCATTTGGATAAAATCTTTCCTAATCGTGATATTGTAGCAATGAAGACCAATAATGTAGCATCCTATAGTGACGTCTTAGTTGCCTGCATGCGTGAGAATCCGAAGTGGATTCTACTTTCCGAAGTTCGTAGTGCGGAAGCAGTTAGTGCAGTACGTAACTCGATTTCTTCTGGGCATAATATCTTATCAACCATACATGCGGATAAAGCGAGTGCTATCCCTTATCGTCTATATAGTTTGATGGAAACCGATATCGATGTGGATCAGTTTCTTTCTACCATTTATCGTTATATACAATTGGGTGTTCATATTAAAGCATACTATAGTAAAGAATATGGAAAATTCCATCGTGAATTAGATGAAGTGGTAGAGTTTTATGTAGATGAGAATAACAAACCTCAAAGTCATGTTATTTATCAAAAGGTATTTGGAAAACCACCAATCTTGAAAAAACCTACTTCTCATTTAATTGAATATCTAGAAAATCAAAATATTGATATCACAGATATATTAAACGGAAATAGTAGCAGTACAGCAGAAGATCCATTTGCTGAGAAAGAAGAACAGAAGGAAGTGGAGGAAACGAAGCCATCCACTCCAGAGACTCCTGTAGTAAATCAACAACCAGTTACGAAATCTCCTGAGGTTACTACAGTGAGTCCAACACCACCAGTATCAAAACCACAACCTGTTGTTGCCCCTGTACAACCTCAACAACCAGTGGCCAATAAAATGGTAAATGTAGTAGCAACCCCCGGTGTACAAGCTGTCAATCCAACACCTCCTGTTAATGCAAGTAGTGTAGTTCAGCCAGTATCAATGCCTACTACTAATAATACGAATAATTAGGAGGTGAAGAAAATATGGTATTATTCCTTTTATTATTTATTGCTCTTTTCGTTGTTTTGTATCGTAATTATAAAGGTCATAATATAGGTAAATTTATTACGGAAGAAGTAGCACAAGTATATAATAAATTTGCTCCATACTCTTTTAAAGTAGTAAATGAGAAAACCAAACAATTAGGAAAAGAGTATACCATTAAAGATTACACCATTCAGGTAGTTATGTTTTCCACATTTACAGGTGTTATCACTTATATGTATTTTTATAACATTATCATTAGCATCATTTATATTGGAATTGTGATTATGACGATTCCCTATTTATCTTACTTAAGAAGCAAAAGAATCTATAGTGAATTTTTATTTGAACAGGTTCAAACCTATACCTCAAACGTTATTATGGAATTTGCTACTTCTCAATCCTTTGTAAAATCATTAGAAGGTGTTAGAGATTCCGGTATTTTAGAAGATCCAGTTAAAAATGATGTAGAACACATGATAGAATTAGCCTATCAAAACGGTAGTATTGAAGAGTCACTAACTTATATGTCTAATTTGTATCCATATTTTATTGTTAAAAACATGCACCAATTATTCTTACAGATTACAAAAGAAGGTGCTAGAAACTCTATGGATAGTTTGGAGAATATGCAATTAGATATTGATATGCTTGTAGAAAGTGTCTATCGTGACCGAATTGATAGACAAGCTTTTCATAAACAATTCTTGCAATTTGGTATTATGCTTTATTTATTAGTCATGATGGTTCAATATCTTCTTGGAACAGAGGCTTATTTAAAACTATTAGAGAACTGGTATGTACAACTTTTATTACATGCGGTTTTAATAATTAATAGTATGTTTCTTTTAAAAGGTGAAAAATATTATAATGAGAATGTAGGTGCTGAATAATGGCAATAATATTAGTATGTTTTATTTTAATATTTGTAATGTTTTATAATAAAACAATTGATGGTAAGAAGTTCATTGTAGATAACGAAAAGTATTTTCAACATTTAAGAGAAGAAGATTATGATTTCTTTGTACAATTAAAATATGGAGAAGAAGTGGATTGTGATGAACTTTTTAAAAAGCGTGTCATGAATGGGGTAATGTTTGGTTTTATCTTTCTAGTACTATTTCTTACTAGCATTAATTTAGTTAATATTGTACTAATGATTGCAGTTGCATTTGCTGTATTTAAACTACCTTATATGCAGTTAAAAAGTTATTACAAGGCCCATTTACATGAAATTGACCTTTTACTTCCTTACTATTTAAAAGGATTAGAAATTTTAATTCAACACTATACGGTACCAGTGGCAATCGGAAAAAGTATTGATGATGCACCTCCTATTTTTAGAGCAGGTCTTAGAAAAATGGTAGAAAGAATTAATGCAGGTGATGCTTCAATTGATCCTTATATGGAGTTTGCAAATACTTATCCAGTAAGAGATTCTATGCGTATGATGAGACTTTTATATCGTTTAGGACTTGGTTCTCAAGAGAGAAAACAAGAGCGACTAATGATGTTTTCAAGAAGTGTTTCTAATTTACAGAATAAAGCAAGAGAAGTAAAATATAAAGAAAGATTAGGAAAGATGGAAGGTCAAACTATGAAAATGCTTGTTGTTACAGGTGTTGGAGTTATGGTAATTATCCTGATTGCTATGTTAAATATGTTTAGTATGTAATTACTTTTTGTAATCGCTCAGACTATAAAAAATTGGTAAAGATAATTGTAAAATAAGGGTAAAAATCACTCTTGTTTTTTTTATTTGCAGAATTGATAAATACTTCAAAACGATTCATTTATAAATAACTAAATGCCATAATTAATAGGAAAGTGATACTTATTTTATATCTTATGAATATTGTGGTAAAGATATCTATAAATAGTTAGAACAAATCATACGTAGATTAGATGAGTTTTTTATTATAAATAAGAAACTAAAGGACACGATGAAAGAATTAAATAAAATTATTTATACAATAAAAGAGTGATTAATTTAAAATTAGCTTTTTTTCTAAATGTTTATACCTGGATTGTTACATTTTTGTAACAGTTCAGACTAAAAAAATAAAAATAAACAATTTAATGAAAAGTACAT
>CAJUIY010000033.1 GCA_910586865.1 uncultured Bacilli bacterium | reverse complement strand
AAAGAATCAATCAAATAGATTAATAATTTCTATAAGATTGATTATACGAGGAATGAATAATATATATGGAAACACTTAAAGTAAGTAGTAAATCAAATCCAAATAGTGTGGCAGGAGCACTAGCTAATGTCTTTCGTGAAAAAGGAACCGTAGAAATTCAGGCAGTAGGTGCAGGAGCACTAAATCAAGCAATCAAAGCCATTGCTATTGCTAGAGGTTTTGTAGCACCATCAGGAAAGAACTTAGTGTGTATTCCCGCTTTTTCTGATATTGCGATTGATGGAGAAGAACGCACTGCAATTAAATTAATTATAGAAGCAAAATAGGCTTCTTTTTTTAATTTTTTCTTGTATCTTAATTCCATTTATTATATAATAAATATGGATGTTCATATTGGCAAGTTCATAATAATACTTGACTACTTCTACTGCCTTTATATCATTGGTATTAAAAGATAAAAAATATATAGTAGGAGAGTAGTATGATTATAACCCCATTAACAAAAAAAGCATTAGAAATAGCACAAGAATCTCATAAAGGACAAGTAGATAAAGGAGGAGAACCTTATATTTATCATCCAATCTTTGTAGCAGAAAAAATGGTAGATGAGGTTAGAACCATTGTTGCCTTATTACATGATGTAGTGGAAGATACCAATTGGACTTTTGAAGATTTAGCATTCTTTGGAGAGGATGTTATAGAAGCACTTAAATTATTGACACGTGACGATGATGTTCCTTACCATGAATATATTGAAAAATTATCTAGAAATCCTATTTCTAGAGATGTGAAGATAGGAGATTTAGAACATAATTCTGATTTAACTAGATTAAAAGTAATTACCTTAAAAGCCTTTAAAAGAGCAGAAAAATATAAAAGAAGTATGAACTATTTACAAAGTATAAGAGATAAAGAAGAAGCCTATTCGTATAATAAAAAAATAAAATCTGCTATATAATAAATAGAAATCAAGAATTAGAGATAATAATAAGAAATTTAATGTTAGAGAGATTATGGTTGGTGAAAATAATTATTAAATCTTATTTATCTACTCTATAGATGGATAATTTCCCGGTAAAACCGTTATATAATTAAGAAAAAGAAAGGATGGTACCGTGCATAAGCACTCCTTTAGTACGATTCTTTTTTTGTTATTAAAAAACATTGAACCACAAAAGAGGAATGAATTGGTGTCAAAGTTTTAGGTTTGTTAATATCTTATCGATAGGAGGTGAGAGGATGGTAGATTGTCATTATGATTTATTAACTATCTTATATTGTTGTTATTTAAAGAACGATTTTTCTTATATCAAAAAAATACAAGAAGATTTAAAAGAAGTAGATGGACTTATTGCTAATCTTTATTTTATGAGTAAGAAGGAAATGGAAGAAGAGTTACATATTACAGAAATTAATGTAGTAGAAATGTTCCAGATAAGTACTAAATTATTTCAAAAGTATTTTAAGGATAAGAAAGTAATCTACAGTATCGAAGGTTGTGATTATATTAAAGATGAGAAGGAATTAGAAGAACTATATCATCTTGGTTTAAGAAATATTTTATTAGTTTGGAATAATGAGAATCAATATGGCTCGGGTAATCGAAGTGAAAAAGGATTAACAGATTTAGGAAAGAGCTTTATTCGAAAAGCAGTGGATTTGGGTATTATGATGGATTTATCCCATATGAATAAGAATACATTCTATGATACTACTTCCCTACTAAAAGAGTTAAAGAAAGAAGGAAAAAATTTTACTGTCATTGCAAGTCACTCCAATAGTTATTCCTTATGTCCTCATCCCAGAAATTTAGAAGATAATCAAATGTTAGAATTAAAAGAATTAGATGGAAAAATAGGTATTGTCTCGTATGGACCGTTTATTGAAAAAAATAGTAAAAATTTAGAAGAATATTACTTAAAACAGATAAAGTATGTGGAAGGGATAGTTGGAATAGATTCTGTTATGGTATCGACAGATAATATGGAGTTTGCTACGGATTTATTTGGAATAGAAGAAGGTACTTCTCTCTTTTCTCATAAAACGATAAAAAAGACTCTATACGAAATATTAAAAAAAGATTATAATGAAGAAAAAGTGGAAAAAATAATAAAGCGAAATGCTTTAGAATTATTAGAGGAGATGAAAATATGTTAGATATAAAATTTGTAAGAGAAAATGAAGAAATAGTGAAAGAAAATATTAAGAAAAAATTTCAGGATAAAAAACTTCCATTAGTAGATGAGGTAATTGAGATTGATGAGAAAAAAAGAGCTCTTCAACTAGAAGGAGATAACCTTCGTAAAAATAGAAATACCATTAGTAATGAAATTGGTCTATTTATGCGAGATAAAAAAATAGAAGAAGCCAATAGGAAAAAAGAAGAAGTAAAAGAAATTAATGAAAAATTAGAGAAGATTGAAAAAGAAGAAGCAGAGTTATCAGAAGTATTAAAAGAAAAGATGATGGTGATTCCAAATATTATAGATAAATCTGTTCCTATTGGAAAAGATGATAGTGAAAACGTAGAAATTGAAAAATTTGGAGAACCTTTCGTGCCAGATTATGAAATACCATATCATGCCGATATTTGTGAGGCATTAGGTGGTCTTGATAAAGATAGTGCAGGAAGAACAAGTGGGAATGGTTTCTACTACTTGCTAGGAGATATTGCAAGACTTCATGAAGCAATGATTGCTTATGCAAGAGACTTTATGATTGATAAAGGATTTACCTATGCTATTCCACCATTCATGATAAGAAGTGATGTAGTAACGGGAGTCATGTCTTTTGAAGAGATGGATGCGATGATGTATAAAATCGAGGGAGAAGATTTATATTTAATTGGTACAAGTGAACATAGTATGATAGGTAAATTTAAAGGACAAATTATAGATGAAAAAGAACTACCAATTGCTATGACAAGTTACTCTCCATGTTTTCGAAAAGAAGTAGGAGCCCATGGACTGGAAGAGAGAGGATTATATCGTGTTCATCAATTTGAAAAACAAGAAATGGTAGTACTTTGTAAACCAGAAGAAGCTATGGATTGGTATCATAAGATGTGGATCTATACCGTGGAATTCTTTAGAAGCCTAGATGTTCCCGTAAGAACATTAGAATGTTGTAGTGGTGATTTAGCCGATTTAAAAGTGAAATCATGTGATGTAGAAGCATGGAGTCCAAGACAACAAAAATATTTTGAAGTGGGATCTTGTTCAACTTTAGGAGATGCTCAAGCAAGAAGATTAGGAATTAGGATGAAAACGGAAAAGGGAAATCAATTCCTTGCAACATTAAACAACACAGTAGTTGCTTCTCCAAGAGGACTAATTGCTTTAATCGAAAATAACTATCAGGAAGATGGAACAATTCTAATACCGAAAGTATTACAACCTTACATGGGTGGAAAGACAAAAATAGAAATAAAATAAAAGATAAGAAACCCAAAGATGAAATTCTTTATTCTTCGATAAAATTAGCATTAATAAATAGATTACTAAAACGAAATAACAAAAGGAGAATATTCTAAAATGAAGGAAAAATATAGTGATTGCCTTATGAAACAAGAATTTCTTGTTTTTTTCTTTTCATTTTATTTTATAGCAAGCAAATCCTAAATAAAAATAATATTTTTCCAGTTCATCAAAAGAATAACGCAAATAATTATCTTTTTCCAATTTAACAAAAAAACTTTATAATTCAAAGGATTTGTTATATAATATAAATGGTGAGGTGAGAGACTATGTTAAAAAGAGAGTATTATTTAAATAAAATTAGGGATTTTTATCATAAAAACTCATTAATTAAAATTTTATGTGGTTTAAGAAGAAGTGGTAAGTCAGTAATTTTACAACAAATAATAGAGGAAATTAAATCTAGTGGTGTTAAAGATAATCATATCATTTATATTAATTTTGAATCTCTCGATTATGCGGATATAACAAATGCCAAGGAGTTAAATTATTACATTAAAAGCCTAGTAAAAGATAAAGAAACTTATTATGTATTTTTAGATGAGGTGCAAAAAGTTGATGAATTTGAAAAAGCAATCAATTCTTTAAGAATCACAAATGGTTTTAGTATTTTTATTACAGGATCAAATAGTAAAATGACTTTTTTAGAATTGTCTACTGATTTATCTGGAAGATATGTAAGTTTTAGAATTAATCCCTTATCATTTAAAGAGGTTGTCCAAATTACAGATACTAAAAAAGAGAATTTCTTTGATTTATTAATGGATATTTTTGAATGGGGAACTTTACCACAAAGATTTAGTTTTTCAAATAATGATTCAAAAGAAATTTATATTAGAGATGTTTATGATTCGATACTTCTTAAAGATGTAGTGGACAGGCTTGGAATAACAGATATTACGTCTTTTAATAAAATACTTCAATATGTTTTAGAAACGGAAACAAGAGAATTTTCTGCAACCAATGTGTTAGATTACCTGGCTAAAAATGGTAATAAAATAGCTACAGATACCTTGTATAAATATTTAGAAGCTCTTTGTGGAGCATTCATTGTTAATAGAGTTTATAGGTATGATATAAACGGTAAAGCAGTTTTAAAAACTTTAAATAAATTTTATGCAACAGACTTGGGTGTAAAAAAGATTAAAACGAATAGTAAAGAAATTAACTATTCGCAAGCTTTTGAAAACTTAATATATAATGAATTAGTAAAAAAAGGATATGATGTGTTTATAGGAAAAACGAGTGTTGGTGAAATAGATTTTATAGCATCTAAAAATAAAGATATCAAATATATTCAAGCATGCTATGATTTGTCGAATGAAGAAACTAGAAATAGAGAGTTTAATGCTTTCAATAATATTAATGACAATTATCCTAGATATGTTATTTCAGTTAATAAGGAAGATTACTCTAAAAATGGAGTTAAACATGTCAATATTTTTGATTTTCTAATGGATGATAATTTTTAATCTTTTCTAGTGTGAATAAAGACTATCATAAACACACAGTGACTACAATTCCACGTTATCAAAAAGATGGCAGTGTTATAATACTAGAGGTTTTAAAATCCTATATGGGTATTTTAGAAGTAATCAAACCATAACAAAAATAATAAAGGATTATTCCCTTTTCTACTTATTTAGTTTAGATATTTAAGTGAGAAAGGGAATTTTTTTATGAACAAAATAACAAAATGTTTTCCTATCAGAGTGTACTACATATAAGTTGACAAAAATGCTCGGGGGGGGGGTATAATTTTATCAGGTGAGTAGTATGGTCTTTAAATGTAAAATGTGTGGTGGCGATATCGTTCCAATTGATGGAACAAATACTGGTAAGTGTGAATACTGCAAAAGCATTATGACTTTACCAAATCTAGATGATGAAAAAATTGTTAATTTATATAATAGAGCAAATGATTTTAGACTCTCTAATGACTTTGATAAAGCATACGGAATATACGAGACTATTTTGGAGTTAGACAATAAACAAATAGAAGCTCATTGGGGATTATTGTTATGTAAGTATGGAGTTGAGTATGTTGATGATCCAAAAACTGGTAAAAAGATACCTACTTGTCATCGTACGATACCTTCATCAATCTTAAAAGATAAAGAATTTGAGATTATTAAAAAGAGTTCACATGGGAATGCTTTGAAACTTTATGAAGAAGAAGCTTTTACGATTTCCAATATTCAAAAGAAAATATTGGAGATATCATCAAAAGAAGATCCTTATGATATTTTTATCTGTTACAAAGAGTCTGATGAAAATGGGGAAAGAACAAAAGACAGTGTAATAGCTCAGGATATTTATGATAAATTAATAGAAAAAGGATATAAAGTTTTTTTTGCAAGAATTACATTGGAAGATAGAATAGGTACCGAATATGAACCTTACATCTATTCTGCTTTAACAACATCAAAGTTAATGTTAGTTGTGGGTACCAAGGAAGAATATTTCAATGCAGTATGGGTAAAAAATGAATGGGCACGATTTATTGAAATGATGAAGACGAATAAAGATAAATTCCTAATTCCAGTCTATAGTAAAATGGATGCTTATAAAATACCTGAAGAATTTGCAATGTATCAAGCACAATCGATGGATAAAGTTGGTGCAATGCAAGATTTGCTTCGTGGTATTGATAAAATAATAGATGTTTCTAAAAAAAATAAGAATGATGAATTTACATATGAAATGTATGAAAAGTTCAAAAAGATGAAGGAAGAAGAAGAAAAAGAGATAAAAGAATCACAGGCAGCTAATAAACAAGTAGAAAAAATATATGAAACTTCCGTTAGAAGTTATAAAATAATTACATTTGTTATCTCTGTAATACAAGGGGTGCTCATATTTTATATACTTTTTAGTGACAGTTATTTTATTAAAGGTTATCGTAATAATATTTCTCTTTATGAACTTATTAGGGATGGTTCTTATGCTGCTTCTACTATTATACTTACTTGTTTTATTACTTTACTTGCTTTTTTTATTTCAATAACAAATAAAAAGAATAATTTAATATCAAAATTTATGTACTTGGTTAATATCGTCCTTTTAACTTATTTGTATATTAAATATAGCAACTTAGGATATCATATAACACCAATATTTACTTTATTTGTACTAACAAATATCATCTTGCTTCTTTTAAAACCTAAGTGGAAATTAGCTGAAAGAGTAATGTATGTTACAACTGAGGAAAAGAAAGAGGTTTTAGAGTATAACAAAAGAGTCAAATTAAATTTTTCTGAAAAAGATAAATATCCAAAATATTTATTAGTTGTAATAGTAATTACAATAGCAATTCTTATAAGAGGAATTACCTATAATACTTCTATTAAATTAAAACCACAAAGTAATGAGAGAAATAAGTCTGTTCAACAGTTGGAAATAAAATGTAAATATATCAATATTAGAGAAAAACCTGGTTCTAATGAAAAGTTATTAGGAAAAGTATATGAGAAAGAGATTTTTACAATTTTAGGAAGTAAAGAAGGCTATAACAAAAGCAAATGGTATAAGATATCAACTGAATATGGAGTAACAGGATATATATATTCTGGTGCTAGTAATGAGTATGTAGAAATAATAGAAAAGGAGTAATAAAATGGCATTGTTTGAAGTAATTAAAAAGAAAAAAGAAGATCAAAATATTATTTGGAGATATCCTAAAAGAGATTTTAATACTAGTTCAAAGTTAATTGTTGATGAATCACAAGAAGCTTTATTTTATTCAACAGGAAAGGCATTAGACTTATTTGGACCAGGTAAATACACTTTATCTACAAATAATATTCCAATTATTAGAGGGTTATTAAATCTTCCAACTGGTGGCAAGACACCATTTACTTGTGATATCTACTTTATTGATAAAACCGTTCAAAAATTTAAATGGGGCACTTCCTCAAGATTAGAATTTTTAGAGCCAATATATCATTTTCCTATTAGTATCGGAGCTTGTGGTGAGATTCGATTTCAAATTGAAGATTCAAGAAAATTTATTGTTAAATTAGTTGGCATTAAAAAGACATTTGATACAGAAAGTGTTGACGAATTTTTTCAAAATCAAATGTTAGTTAAAGTAAAATCATATTTAAATAATATTATCACTAAAGAAAAAATTTGTATTTTTGAAATTGATGGTAAATTGAATGAAATAAGTAAAGAATTAAAAGAATTACTTAGTAAAGATTTTTCTGAATACGGCATCAAATTAGAAAAATTTTTTCTCACGAATATCTCTAAACCGGAAGATGATAAGCAGTATCTAAGATTTAAAGAGTTATATTTCAAAAAAGGAGTTTTAATCGTAGACGCTGAAGTTGAAAAAAACTTAAGTAAAATTAAAGCAGAAAAAGAAGCTCAAAAGGTAACAATCGATGCGACTGCCCAAGCAACGAAGCGTTCTATAGAAGGTTATTCTTATCAACAAGAAAAGAGTTATGAAATTGGAAAAGAAGTCGCTAGAAATGAAGCGGTTGGTCAATATACTAATTTAGGTGTAGGTTTAGGAATGATTAGTGGTATGAGTAATGTTGTTGGAGATAAAATATCCAATACAGTGGCAGGAGCTTTTGTTCATACGAATCATATATGTCCAAAATGTGGTACTGAAAATAGGCAAGAATCAAAATTTTGTAAAAAATGTGGTAGCACATTAGAAAAAAATACAGAATATTGTACTAATTGTGGTGAAAAACTAGATGCTGATTCAGATTTTTGCTCTATATGTGGAAAGAAGGTAAATTAATATGGGTAAGAAAAAGCTATTCCTTTGTATAGGAATTATAATCTCTATTATTTCAATGGTATTTACATTTCTATACTATAAATCGAATAATCGATTAACTATTTATACATCTAATAATAGTTATGCCTATAAATATGCAAAAAAGAATATGATAAAAACTTTTAATGTATCAGATTCTCATTATAAATATTTTCATCGAGTATGGGAAGATTTTAAGTTTAATGAAGCTACTGATGGATTAATGATAGCAAAATATGAAGGAGTCAGTGAAGAATTAATAGTACCTACAAGTTATGGCAATAAGAAGATAGTTGGAATAGAAAAAGGTGCCTTACCTTCAAAAATTAAAAGAATTTTTCTTCCAGATTCAGTTGGAAAAATGGAAGTAGATGATTTTAGCAACATTGAAATATTATGCTACAAAGGTAAGAAATGTGACGAATGGAAAGAAAATGAAAAATTAAAAGTTAATGTTTTAGATGACATGGATCGTTATATATTAAATGAGGATGATTTAGAGTTTACATATAATATCATTAATAGTGATGAGATTGAATTGACTAATTATCTAGGAAATGATGAGACCGTTTTGATTCCCGAAACAATCAATGGTTACAAAGTAACATCTATTGCATTTGATGGTGAAGGAATTACATCCATGTTTATACCTGAAACGGTAAAATCAATAAATGGAAATATTACCTCAAAGTTATTTAATAAGTGCTTTATGATAAGTATTATAATTATTTTATTATCATTAATAGTATATTATGTTTCAATATTATTAACAAAATTATATGAATTAGTGGATGAAGTATATATATATTCAACATCAATTATCTATTTAATTGTAATAAATTTTTTTGTATACACTATGCGTAATAATCCATTTGAAAGTACAAAATTCTTAATCTATTCTATTATTGTCTCACTTGTGTATTTGATTATAGATTATATATTGAGTATTATTATCAAAAATAATAAGAAATTTGATAATGATGTAAAACACAAAACTGATTTTATTAAAGAAGTAAATATTTTGTTACAAGATTATGATTTTAAGGAATTAAAAGAGATTTCTGATGTGATTAGATATTCTGATCCAGTATCAATCGATGAAGTAAAAGAAATAGAAGAAATGATAAAAAATCAAATAAAAACGATTAACGATGCTAATGTTAAAGATAGAGTAAAAAGCATTAAGAAATTAATTATAAAACGAAACACTATAATGAAAGATAATAAATAAAAATTAGGTCTAGTATCAGTCCAATATAGGTTCTCAAATAGAAAGCTGAATGGTAGAAATAAATGTATCCAACAGTTATAGGAGGTAATAACTAAATGTTTAAAGACATACAAGAAATTGAAAAAATTGTTTATGACTTTTGTGATAAAAAAAATTTAAAGAAGGAGACTTTTGAAATAAGTACTATTTCAAAGGCTACTGGCGGAGAAAGTCAAAAACTATGTAATACAACTAAAGTGAAAAATAAAGATTGCACGTATGTTGTAAAATTCTATAGTAACTTAAATTTAATTATAATATGGAATTATAGGTTAAATCAACAAATGAATGTTAGTCTAAAGACATTGAATGAGAAACTTGAAAATGGAATTAGATATATGGATAAGGGAATTGAATTTCATAATAGAAAGCAATATCATATTTATTTTGATAGAGGAGAAAGATTGTCTGAATTATTGCACTTAATAATCCAATAAAGAGAATACTTATAGTTGTAATAATAGAAATTTATAAATTTAACTAACTAGATTGTCATAAAAGGATAATCTTTTTCTTTTTACCATACTATTTAAAATTTAATTTTTCGTGGTATACTATTATCAGAAAAGTGGTGTTTCGATGAAAAAGATTATGATTGTAGAAGATGAGAAAACAATTCGTGAAGAATTACGAGATTTGTTAGAGAATGCAGGTTATCATGCTCAAATAATAGAAGATTTTCAAAACTCTTTAGAAGAAATAAAAGAAAGTAAGGCAGATTTAATTTTATTAGATATTAATATACCAAATCTCAATGGAGAACTTTTACTAAAAGAAATAAGAAAAGAATCGAATGTACCTGTCATTATGGTTACTAGTAGAGTAGGAGAGTTAGATGAAGTATTATCGATGTCTTATGGTGCAGATGATTACATTACCAAACCTTATCATCCGACGATACTCCTTTTAAGAATTCAGAATATATTTAAAAGAATGGAACAGAAAGTTGATTCTTACCAGTATAAAGATTTAGAATTCTTTCCAAGTAAAGGCATCCTAAAAAAAGAAGAGAAAGAAATAGAATTAACCAAAAATGAAATGATTATATTCAGTTATTTATTAAGTAATAAAGGAAATATTGTAACCCGTGATGATTTAATGACCGATTTATGGAATAATGAAGAGTATATCAATGATAATGCATTAACGGTTAATATTAGTAGACTACGAAGTAAACTAAGTGAGTTAGGATATTATGAAGCGATTGAGACAAGAAAGGGACAAGGGTATATCTTACTATGAAACTTGGTAACTATATCATCGATAAAATTTTTTCTATTTTCCTTATTCTTTTTTGTTATTTCATTATTTTATTACTCTTATTAACTTTTCAAGTAATGTTTTCTCTTATAATAGCTATTACGTTTGTCTTTTTTTCCATGGTCTTCTCTTTATTTTTTATTGATTATTTTCGAAAAAGAAAATTTTATAACGAATTCATTCATAATGTTAATTTACTGGATAAAAAATATTTGGTATTAGAAACGATTTCAAAACCAACTTTCTATGAAGGCGAAATTCTCTATCAAACTTTATATGAGATTAATAAATCAATGGCTGAAAATGTAAAAAAGAATAGAAAAGAAGTAGAAGACTTTAAAGAATATATTGAAATGTGGATTCATGAAGTAAAAATTCCTATTTCTAGTTTAACTTTATTGTGTCACAATCATAAAGACAGGTTCAATAAAACGTATTTAAATCAAGTAAAAAAACTAGATAACTATATTGATCAGGTACTTTACTATGTAAGGAGTAACTACACAGAAGATGATTTCATTATTAAAAAAGTATCATTAGAGAAAGTCATTAGTAAGGTGTTATTAAAAAATAAAGATGATATCTTAGAAAATAAAATTGATATCAAAGTGGATTTAAGAGGAATTGAGGTTTATAGTGATTCCAAATGGTTAGAATTTATCTTAAATCAAATTATCAATAACAGTATTAAATATAAAAAAGAAAATATAGACTCTTTTATTAGGATTTCAGCAAAAACAATGAAAGACAAAGTCATTTTAAGTGTTCTAGATAATGGAATAGGAATACAAAAAAAAGACCTAAACAAAGTTTTTCGTAAATCTTTTACCGGAGAAAATGGTAGAGATAAGACAAAATCAACAGGAATGGGACTTTATATTGCTGATAAATTGTGTAAGAAAATGGGGCATGTGTTAGAAATTTCTTCTACTCATCAAGAAAGTACAGAACTAAGAATTGTATTTGGTAAGAATAATTTTTATCAAGTGGATAAGTAGGATTACAGAATTGTAATATTCCGTAATATTAAACAAAGGACATTTGGCATATTTTTTATTAAAATGATGACAGAAAGGAGAAATCATATGGAAACGATTTTAAAAATAGAAGAAATTGAAAAATATTACGGAAATAAATCTAGCTTAACAAAGGCAATCAATAATTTATCCTTTGAGGTAGAAAAGGGTGAGTTTGTTGCCATTATGGGAGCTAGTGGTAGTGGAAAAACAACTCTACTAAATTTAATATCTACGATTGATAAAGTAACCTCTGGGCATATTTATGTAGGAGGAGAAGATATCACGAAATTAAGAGGAAATCGTCTTAATAAATTTCGAAGAGAGGAATTAGGATTTATCTTTCAAGATTTTAACTTACTCGATACGTTAACTGCGTATGAAAATATTGCTTTAGCTTTATCGATTCAGAATGTGAAGGCTCATGATATTGATGAAAGAATCAAGAAAGTGGCCGGAGAATTAAGCATCAAAGAAGTACTAAACAAATATCCTTATCAGATGTCAGGTGGACAAAAACAAAGAGTAGCTTCTGCTAGAGCAATCATCACTAATCCAAAACTAATCCTTGCCGATGAACCAACAGGAGCCTTAGATTCCAAATCAGCGAAAATGTTACTAGAAAGATTTCAATATTTAAATAAAGAGTTACAGGCAACGATTTTAATGGTAACGCATGATGCCTTTACTGCTAGTTATGCAACTCGTGTTATCTTTATCAAAGATGGAAAAATCTTTAATGAGATTCATAGAGGAGAGGATACAAGACGTGAATTCTTTGATAAAATTATTGATGTGGTAACAATGCTTGGTGGTGATTTAAACGATGCTCTTTAAACTTTCGATTAAAAATATCACAAAGAGTATAAAAGATTATGCAATCTACTTTTTTACTTTAATATTAGGTGTTGCAATCTTTTATGTATTTAATGCGATAGACTCACAAACTGTTATGATGAATGTTACAAAGTCAACAAAGGATATTATCAAATTAATGACGAATATGTTGTCAGGAGTAAGTGTCTTTGTATCTTTTATCTTAGGATTTTTAATTATTTATGCTTCTCGATTTTTAATGAAAAGAAGAAATAAAGAATTTGGTATTTATTTAACGCTAGGTATGAGTAAAAGAAAAATATCATTTATCCTTTTTCTAGAGACTTTAATTATTGGAATAATTTCTCTTATCGTAGGACTTGGTATTGGATTTCTTTTATCTCAATTTATGAGTATCCTTGTTGCTAATATGTTTGAAGCAGATGTAGAAAAATTTGAATTTATCTTTTCAGTAAGTGCTAGTATAAAATGTTTAATCTATTTTGGAATTATGTATTTACTAGTCATGTTTTTTAATACGATTAGTGTTAGTAGATGTAAGTTAATTGACTTATTACATGCCAATAAAAAGTCAGAAAAAATAAAATTCAAAAGTCCATGGCTTTGTGTTCTTATTTTTATTATCTCATGTGCTCTTTTAGGATATGCTTATTATATGGTAACTGGTGGTGTTGATAAAATACAAGATGCCAATGAAATTTTCATACCAATTGCTTTAGGGTGTATTTCGACGTTCTTTATCTTCTGGTCGTTATCAGGACTTTTATTAAAAATTGTGATGTCCATGAAGAACTTTTACTATAAGGGACTAAATAGTTTTACACTAAGACAAATTAGTTCTAAAGTAAATACTACGGTATTTTCAATGTCTATTATTTGTATTATGTTATTTGTAACTCTTTGTGTTTTATCGAGTGCTTTATCCATAAAAACTTCTATGACAAAGAATTTGAATGAACTTGCACCCGCAGACCTTCAACTTTATAAGGAAATCAATTTAAAACAAGAGGATATATCCGATTATTATACAGAGGCGATGGTGAAAAACTCTAATCTAACCATCCTAGAAACCTTGAAAATGACAGGCATGGATATTGAGGAAGATTTAAAGGATATGGTAACAGTTACGGTATACCACTCTTCCGATTTTACGCTAAAGGAAACGTTAGGAAATAGTTTTGAACAAGTAAAAGAACAGTATAAATATATGAATTATAATCAAAATGAAGATATTCTTAAAATTAGTGATTATAATAAACTTGCGAAACTTTATGGAAAAAAGACTTATCAGCTGAATAAAGATGAATATATTGTAATTGCTGATTATGGTTCTATGGTGGAAATACGAAATACTTCCTTGAAACAAGGAAATACCATCTCTGTTTTTGGTAAAGTATTAAAACCAAAATATAAAGAGTGTCAAGATGGTTTTCTTCAATTATCAGGTAACCATATTAATTCTGGATTCTTTGTAGTCCCAGATGATGTGGTTAAAGAGGAATACCGTACACATAGTATTTTAACAGCAAACTATAAAGTAAATACGAAAGAAGAACAACAAAGAATGGAAGAAAAACTTCAACTTGTTCAGAATAATGATCAATATATTATCCCTAGTAAAAATACAAGATTTGATATTGCAGAAGCTTCTATGGGACTTGGTGGAATGGTTACATTTATTGGCTTATATTTAGGTATTATTTTCTTAATATCTAGTGCGGCTATCCTTGCATTAAAAGAACTATCAGAATCTAGTGATAACAAAGAAAGATTTAAGATGTTAAGAAAAATAGGTACCGATGAAAAATTAATCAATAAAGCATTATTTAGACAAATAGGTATTTTCTTTTTAATGCCACTATTACTTGCTATTATTCATTCTATCTTTGGAATTAAGTTTTGTACATTTATACTAGAAACATTTGGCACAGAAGGATTATTACCATCTATTATTATGACTGCTTGCTTTATTGTAGTCATTTATGGAGGATATTTCTTAATTACCTATTTTTGTAGTAAAAATATTATTAAGGAAAAATAAGAATGTATATTTTATATCGAAGTGATGCCATATGGCAGAGTATAAAAGATACTTGGTTACCTATTTTAATCCCTTTTGGAATCTTAATTTTGATATTTTTCTTCATTGCAATAATCAGATGGAGGAATAAGGATTAGTTTTTACTAGTCCTTTCACTTTTATGGGTTATTTACAAGTAATTCAATATGCAACTCTTGCCTTTCCAATCGTAGCTTTTCTTTTTACAACGCCATTTATTTTAATAGAGTATCATAAATTTGGTTCGATATCCTTCTTTAAGATGGCTATTACTTATTTGTTTATTTACTACCTGCTATGTGCTTATTTTCTAGTGATATTACCCCTACCAAAGATAAGTGAAGTAGCAAAGTTAACTACTCCACGAACACAACTGATTCCTTTTTGTTTTATACTGGATTTTATCAAACACTCTTCTTTTGATTTATTAAATTACCATACTTATTTTATCACTCTAAAAGAATCCTACTTTTACGTACCTTTATTTAATATATTATTAACAGTTCCTTTTGGAATCTTTTTAAGATATTATTTTGAATGGGATAAGAAAAAAGTTATCTGGTATAGTTTCTTATTAAGTTTGTTTTTTGAGTTAACACAATTATCGGGGTTATATTTTATTTATCCAAGAGGATACCGTTTGTTTGATGTAGATGATTTATTTTTAAATACGTTAGGAGGACTAATTGGTTATGTGGTAAGTACACCTATGATTTCTATTCTTCCAAAGATTAGTGAAATTGATCATGAAACAAGAAAAAAAGGAAAGACAATCTCTGGTTTTCGAAGATGTACCTCTCTTTTTCTCGATCTTTTTCTTCTTTTTATAATGAAAATAATAACCATACTTGTTTTAGGAGATAAGTTTTCTTTATCTATTTTATTGATCATCGTTTATTATTTTGTAATTCCATTATTCCTAAATCATAGTACTTTGGGGCAGTTGTTTTTAAATATTCAGGTTCTGGATTGTCATCATCAAAAAAATGTGATTCGTCTCTTTTTTAGAAGAGTTTTATTTCTTCTTTTATATATCGTAATTCCAGTTTTGATAGGATATGATATCACTTGTCTCAATGAGGATATGGTAAGAGAATTTATTGGGATGATAGCAATAGGAGTGATTCTTCTAATAGATTTTATTTCCATCATAAAATATACCTTTACAAGTAAAGATATGCTATACGAAAAACTAAGTAAAACAAAATTAGTGAGTACCATAAAATAAAGATTCTACCAACACAAATTGATAGAATCTTTTTAATATGATAAAAAATGGTTCAGAGGTTATCAAAGCGATAGATAAATTACTTTTTCTTTTTATCAATTTTTTTCCTTGTTCGATTGCTATAGGAATTTAAATAGGATATATCGTCTTAGGAATATTGAACGGTGGGGTGTCTACCTTTCTTCGATTTTATAAAAGAAGGGAGAAAGTAGTAAGGAGAAAGATTTATTGATATCAATTCTTCTATTTATTATCACTTTACTAATTCTTACCTTATTGGTATTTATTATAAAGAAATAGACACCCGATTACAATCGTAATAAGGTGTCACAACCATTTAATGGGTAGATACTCAACATGTGAAGTTGAATATTCCCTTTTTTATTGTATGCAAGTTTCCTTGACATATTCATCATACCATAATTGTCCCTTTTCTTCAAATTTCTACCCTTTTTTTCTTATAAAATTCAAAAAGTAAATTACTCTGAACAATCGTAATCTTATTTCTTGTATGATATAATAAAAAATAGTTAGTATAAAAGAAAAAAATTATAAGAATCAGGAGGAGAGAGTAAGTGGCAAAGAAAGAAATGATAAAAGCAAGAGAAATCGTAAAAAAATATCATATGGGTGGTAGAGAGATTGTTGCAGTAGATAATATTTCCTTTTCTATCTATGAAGGAGAGTTTGTAGTAATATTAGGTCCAAGTGGTGCAGGAAAAACAACAATATTGAACTTACTTGGTGGGATGGATACGATTAGTTCAGGAGATTTGACTTCTAGTGGAGTTTCTCTAAAGAAGATATCAGATAAAAACTTAACAAAGTATAGAAGAAATAAGGTGGGCTTTGTTTTTCAATTTTATAATCTGATTCCTAATCTTACGGCATTAGAAAATGTGGAGCTGGCAACAGAGCTTTGTAAAAATCATTTATCAAGTGAAAAAGTAATGAACCAAGTTGGTTTAGGGAATAGAATGCAGTATTTTCCTAGTCAGTTATCTGGTGGAGAACAACAAAGAGTTTCCATTGCTCGTGCCGTTGCGAAAAATCCTGATATTTTACTATGTGATGAACCAACGGGAGCACTGGATTATGAAACAGGTAAAAAAATATTGGGATTATTATATGATATTTGCAAACAGGAAAACAAAGCAGTGATTGTAGTAACCCATAATTCAGCAATGAAAGAAATGGCAGATCGAGTCATTCATATTAAAAATGGGAAAATTGTGGCTGAAGAAGTAAATGAAAAACCAAAAGATATTAAGGATATCGAATGGTAAAAAGAAAACATCTAAAAACCATTTTTAAAACATTAACAGAAAATATCAGCCGTTTTCTAGTCATGTGTTTTATTGTAATGTTAGGTGTTTCTTTTGTATCAGGATTAGGAACGCTAGCTAGCTCTTTAACCGATTCTATTAACGATTCCTATCAAGAAAAAAAAGGATTAGATTTTATAATCAAAAGCAAAAAAGAAATGGGATTCACAGAAAAAGAAGTCGAAGATATGAAAAAAAATCCTAACGTCCAGTACATAAAGAAAGTTACATCTATTGATAAGAATGATACAAGGGTTATTATTTCTGACTTTTCAGAAGATTCTTTTCATCAAATGGAGATGATAAAAGGAAGGAGAATAGAAAATTCCAATGAAATTATAGTGGATCAAATTAGTAATAGAAAACTAAACGAAACAGTGGAAATATTAGGAGAAAAATTTAAAGTAGTTGGAATGATAAAAAATCCATCCTATTATACAATGGAACAAGAACAAACGATAGAAGAGGAAGATTTGAATTCTATTTACTATCTAGATACCAATTACTATCAGAATCCAATCCGATATCTAACGACAGATTTATATGTTAAGTTGGATAATAAAAAACTATCAAAGAATATTTTTTCTGATGATTATGAAAAAAAGACGCAAAATTGGAAAAAGGAAATGGAAAAAAAACATAAGGATATCGTAGTTTTATCTCTAGAAGAAAATTTATCTTATGCACTAATCAAGAGTTATGGAGAAAAAATAGAATTAGTAGCTGCTATCTTTCCTTTGTTTTTTATTCTAGTAAGCGCCTTAGTTGTTTATTCTACCATGAATCATCTAATAGAGGAAGAGCGAGCAATTATTGGTTGTTATCGTTCTTTAGGAATTTCTAAAGCGGCCATTATAATGAAGTATACACTCTTTACTTTTTCAATGTGTCTTTTTGGTTCTATTCTTGGATTCTCAATAGGCATTGATTTATTACCTACTGTCATATATCCAGCTTATGATGCTTTGTTTTATATGCCTAAGATGACAGATTATCGCATAATAGCTCCAGGAATTATGACAGGAGTGATTATGTTAGTGGTATTATCGTTGATCACAATCTATTCCTCTTGGAAGGAAATGAAAGGAGCTCCTTGTCAATTATTAAGACCAAAGTCACCAAAACTAGGAAAAAAAATATTACTAGAAAGAATCACTTTTCTTTGGAAAAGGCTTCCTTTTAAATATAAATCTTCTTTTCGAAATATTTTCCGTTATAAAGTAAATTTAGTAATGACCATTTTATCGGTTGCGGGATCGACTGCTTTAACTTTCGCAGGTTTTGGTTTATATGCGATTGCGATTAGTCCAAAAACTACGGAAATTCCAAAGAGTATGGCAGATTCTTTTTCTCTTATTTCAGTCGTAATTATTGCTTTTGCTGCGATTCTTTGTATTCTAGTTATTTTTAATATTACAAATATGAATATTGGAGAGCGAAAAAGAGAAATTGCTACTTTACGAGTATTAGGCTATCAACAAAGCGAAGTAAGTCTCTATATTTATAGAGAAATTAATATTACTACTATGCTTGGTGTTTTATTGGGAATACCTCTTGGATATCTCTTATTAAATTTCTTATTTGAATTTTTAGAATTTGGTAATATCAAAAATGTGAATTGGTATTATTATTGAATTACTGTGGTAATGTCTGTGGTGTTTGTTTTAGTAGCAGAAATTTTATTAAACAAAAAGATTCATAAAGTAGATATGAATGGATCTTTAAAAAGTAATGAGTAATAAAAAATGTAAAAAGTAGTTAGCATCTCTTGCACCTTATGAGATGTCCATGTAAAAGGTTTTTGATAGTATTTATTTTAATAACGTAATAAGATGTTTATCGAAAGGAGGGAAATTTATGAATCTGGGTGATAAATTAATAGAATTAAGAAAGGAAAATAAGATGTAACAAGAAAAGTTTGCAGAGATTTTAGGTGTAACTAGGCAAACGATATCGAATTGGGAGAATTATAAAAATTATCCAGATATTAGTACGATTATAAAAATTAGCGATGTATTTCATATTTCCTTAGATATCTTATTAAAAGGTGATACAAAAATGGTAAGTAACATGGATAAGCAGATAAAAGATAGTAAAAAATATAAGAGTATTTTAGTTACTTTAGGAATAATGTTTGGTATTATTCTCATTCTATTTGGTTCTTATGCTCTTCATTATCATAGTGTGAAAAAAGAATTAGAGGAAAAGTTTGAAATAGCGTTAAAAAACAATAATTTTAAAAAGAATCCTGAAGGGTATTATTCTTTAAAAGAAGGGAATGGAATTACCTATGGAGTTTCTAATCAAAAAATGCCATCTTTATTTGATTTTTCTCTTGATTTTCATGTAAAGGATTTATATTGTGATGTAACTTTTGAGAATGGTAAATATATCGAAGCAACTTGGTCAGGTTACAATGATTATATTTTTACAATCTATTCAAAGGATGACATAGTGTTAGGCTCTTCTTCTAGTCTAAAAGAGAAGTACAGAAATAGTATTATGAAATTAAGCCAAGAGTTGCAAATCGAAGAAAAAGAATTAACAAGTATAATTGAAAAAGGTAACTTTCTATACAAACAGTTTTATAAATAATAAAATAAAAAAAGTAAATCAGAAAATAATATTAGGAGATTCCTTTTTTTGGTATAATGGTGTTATCTATAAAAATAAATATCATGAAAGATTTTATAGTAAAATTGGAAGTATTAAGAGAAAGGGATAAGAAATGAGTCGTAATAGAGAAAAGAAAATTCAAGATAAAAAGGAAAATAGAGAGGCAAAGAATTATTTAGCAGAAAGTATCTCCTTAGGAATGTGCTTTGGTGTTGCAATAGGGGCAGTGATTGGAGCATTAACAGATAATTTTGGTATTTGGATGTGCCTAGGAATTAGTATAGGGATGTGTCTAGGAATAGCAGTAGGTCAACAGATTAAAAAATAAAATTATAAGATAGTAGTTGATAAAAAGGAAGGGAATCTTGATAGTGAAATTTAGGGTAATATATTGAAGAAATTATCTTTTTATGTTATATTGTGAGAGGATAAAAAGAAGTATTGGAGGAAGTAGTATGGGAAAAAAAGTATATGAAGTAAAAGATGACGAAAAGTTATTTGCAGGAAAAGTGACAGGTGACTGTTGGAAAATGCCTAACTTAAGTATTAATAAACAGGTTTCAGGAAAATATTACTTTACGGATAAAAGGATCGCCTTTTTGGCATCTGGATTCATTGGAACAGAAAGTGTCAGTTGGGAGATTGAAATGAAAGATATTGAAAAAGTAAAAACATGTTTGACACCACCTTTCTTTCCATTTGGTATTTTAATTACTATGAAAAATGGAGATAAGTATAAATTATCTATTTTAAAACGAAAAAAATATTTTGATTGGATATCAGAACAGACATCAAAATAAGATTTAATATTAAAAAATAGAAAGGAATGAAATGGTAATGGATAAGGCAAATCAATCGATATATAAGATTTGCTTTTTTCATGGTATAATATTTAATACAAACAAATCAATGAATAGTAATTTGTCGAACAGATAGGAGTGGTAAATATGTCAAAATGGTTTAAAGAGCATAAAAAAACAATAGGATGGATAATAATCCTAATAGGTATAGTTGTTGCTTGTGCAATAAATTTATTGTGGTAAATTACAAGTATACTTTAAGATGTAAATAATTTAATTTTTATATCTTATTTTT
>CAJUIY010000032.1 GCA_910586865.1 uncultured Bacilli bacterium | reverse complement strand
AAGAATCAATCAAATAGATTAATAATTTCTATAAGATTGATTATACGAGGAATGTTAGTTAAATATGAAAGAGATTTTATTAATAGGGAGTATAGTTACCAGTTTTCTTGTAGGGGGAAATGTTTATGCAGATCATTTTCATCATCAACAGGAAGGGTGTACTTATGAAAATTGTCCATATTATGAAAAAGAAGTAGAAGAGAAGAATGAGGATAGAGAAACGACTTATCCCTCTTGTGGAAGGAGAGGATGCTACCATTCTTATGAATACGGGTGTAGCGGAATGCATCACTCATCAAGAGGACATCATTATAGATAACTAGCCTAACAAGCCATTGCCTAAAATAATGATAAATAATAGAATTGGTTTGTAAGGAGTGATTTTGTGATGCAAGATAAGAAAAGTTTCGGAAAGTATATTTTAAAAAAGCGAAAAGAAGCAAATTTAACACAAGAGGAATTAGCAAGTAAGTTGTATGTAATACCAACAACGATTTCAAAATGGGAAAGAGGAATTACCTATCCAGATATTACTATGATTACGAACCTTTGTGAGGCGTTAAATATATCGGAACATGAATTTTTTACAGCTTGTGATGATTTTGTCTTTCGTGATGAAAAAAAAGAGATAGAAAAGTTTCGGAAAGTAAAAAAGGGGATTTTATATTTTCTAAATATAGGATATGTTCTTGGAATTTTAACTTGCTTTATTTGCAATCTAGTAATAGAACATCGATTGTCATGGTTTTTTATTGTTTTCGTTGGAATTGGTATTTCTTTTTGCCTAACTACATTACCCTTTTATTTAAAAAAGGATAAGATGAGATGGTTAAAAGTTACTGCTATTTTCTCTCTTTTCATTTATGGTTTACTATTTGTTATTCACAATGTAGTAGGAGGAAAATGGTTTTTAGGTAGTGTTTTTGTTGCTACATATGTATTAATCGTTCTATGGATTTTGGTGCTAGTAAGTATTTTTTCTAAAATAGATTGTTATGATAAAGTAGCACTTGGTTTTTTATTAATGGCCATTCTAACAGCTACCATGAATCCTTTTTGTAATTTTTTATTTTCCCTTTCTAATGAAGATACTCATATTCCTAATATCATTAGTTCTTTTATTCTAATAGTTCTCTCTATTATTTTCGCTTTGATTCCTTATTTTCAAAAACATCATACAAACTGAGAAAATGCACTAAGAAAATAATAGTGAAGTAAGTGGATGAAAAAATAATAAAATTGTTTGAATTTATCCTCTTCCTTATGGTATAATAAAAATGTCTAGAGAATGCGAAACTAGCAACTTATAAAACCGACTAAATTGACGATACGGGAGTTCGGATCTGTTACTGGTGTTGAATACCTAAATGATTTAGGGATCCTAAAGGTAGCGTATGGACACCCACCTGGGAAGTATTTCAGGTTTTATCGTCTGCCAAGACGCTTCTTTGGACTTTTTATTTGAATGGTTACAAGATTATGGAAAACATAGTCTTTTTCTTTTTTATGGATATAGAGTTTATTTGACAATTGGCTAAAAGAATAGTAATGTATTTAGAAAAAAGAAAGGATTCTTGTTATGAAAATACCTAAGTCTAACTTAGCCCAATTTCTAGAAGAAAATAAAAGTTATCAATTATTAAAAAGAGGTAAAGATACCACTCTCATAAAACTTCCTACGAAAGAATTGTTAAAAATACTAGATACGGAGTTATTAGAAAGAATATCAAATACAGGATATGATTTAGAAACGAGATTAGAGGAAGTGAAAAATTTAACAACCTTCCATCGCTTTTCGCTACCTACTAGAATGTTAGAGGAAAATGGAATAGTTATTGCTTATACAATGCCAGAAATTTCAGGTGTTGATTTTACCGATTATTATGAGGATATCTTTGATTTGTTGTCTTATGCTAAATTACATTCTCAAATAGAAGACAATATCAAAGTTGGAAATGAGCTTGGCATGGTATTTCCTGATTTGTGTACCACAGAAAATATTCGAATTACGAAGGAAGGAAAAGTTTTCTTTCTTGATTATGATGGCTTGCAAATAAAAGAAATGCCAGCAGTTGGTTACTCTGATTTTTTAGGAATGCCTAAAGAAGTATTAACAGATAAATACTATGATGAAAAATCTAATTTATTTTCCAAAGAATTAGACGTTAAAAGTGCCATTTTTCTATATTTTGTAGACGTATTTGGAATTGATTTAGCTTCCATTAATCGATTAAATCCAGTAACTAGGAGAGTCGTTACTTTTGATGATATTTTCTCGATTATTCAATTAGAAGATGTCAACATTCAACATAAAGTATGGAAACTATTTCAACCATCTATTCCAAATGAATTCCTAGGGGCTGACCTTTATAGGCTAGCAGAAAATTATCGATTAGTACCATCATCTTGGTCTGCGGAAGTCAAAATATTAGTAAAAAAGTAATACTTTCTACCTATTTTTCTATTTAAAAAGTAATATTACGTGATAAAATGATAGATAGGAATTAGGTGATGAGAATGAAGATAGTTGTCATTGGAGGAGGAGCTTCTGGTATTGTTAGTGCTATTCATGCCAAAACAAAAGAAAATGAAGTCCTTGTTTTGGAAAGAGAAAAAGAATGCTTAAAAAAATTATTAAAAACAGGAAATGGAAGATGCAATTATTACAATGAGAATCAAAAAATAGAATATTATCATTCTAGTAACCAAGCATTATTAAATGATATTATTACCAAAGAAAATTTAGAAAATGTCTTACAATTTTTTAAAGAACTTGGAATCTTCCCTAGGAAAAGAGATGGCTATTATTATCCTAATTCAAATCAAGCAGTTAGTATCAAGAATGCTTTCTTGTTAAAAGTAAAAGAATTAGGGATTAAAGTAATCACAGATTGTAGGGTTACGAGTTTAGAAAAGAAAGAGAATCAGTTTGTAATAAAGACGAATCATCAAAAAGTAGTAGCCGATAAAGTGATTGTTTCTACTGGATCTTTCGCATCCTTTTCTAATATCAAAGAGATTAATAGTTATCAATTACTAGAAAACTTAGGGCATCATATTCGACCTGTTTTGCCATCTTTAGTACAATTAAAGGGAAAAGGACCCTACTTGAAAGATTGGGCTGGTATTCGTACACAGGTAAAATTATCTTTATATGAAAACAAATCTTTGATAAAAGAAGAAGAAGGAGAAATCCAATTGACAAATTATGGAATTAGTGGAATTTGTACCTTTAATATTAGTAGGGAAGTATCCCTTGGATTGTATCAACATCATTCGATGAAAGTAGAAATTGATTTTTTACCAATGATTGATAGAATAGAAGATTTTTTAGAAGAACGTTACCACTTACTAGGAAACCGAACTTGTTATAATCTGTTAGAAGGGGTGCTTTCTCCTAAGTTAATTGCGACTCTTTTAACAAACCTTTCGATTCCTCCTTCTAAAAAATATAAAGAATTAACAAAGATAGAAAAGAATCAATTATTTATGACTCTAAAAAAATTTTCTTTTCCTATTGTGGCAACCAATGATTTTTCCTCTGCTCAAGTAGCTGTTGGTGGCGTTTTTTTAGAAGAAGTAGATATCCAAACAATGGCCTCTCTTAAAGTAAAGAATCTGTATATCACAGGAGAAGTCCTAGATGTCGATGGTATTTGTGGAGGATATAATTTAACATTTGCTTGGATTAGTGGTATGTTAGCAGGAAGGAGTGCTAGTAGTGATTCAAATTAGGCAAATAAAGGTAAAAGTAGAAGAAGATTCTCTTTCATTTTTAAAGAAAAAAATAAGAAAGAAATATCATTTAACGGAGGAAGTAATACATGATTTTGAAATTACCAAACGGTCGATTGATGCGAGAAAAAAAGAAGAAATCTATTATGTCTATGAGGTTCAATTTTCATTAGAGAGCGAAGATTCTTTTTGGAAAAGAGTAAAAGATAAGAACGTTTCTAAAATAACAAATCATAAGTTGGAAATAGAAATAACAGGTAAGGAATCGTTATCTTATCGTCCTATTGTTGTCGGAAGTGGTCCCGCTGGATTATTTTGTACTTACTTTTTGGCAAAGTATGGCTACCAACCACTCTTAATTGAACGAGGAGAACAAATGGAACAAAGAGTAGAGAAAGTGGAAGAGTTTTTTCAAACAGGAAAACTAGATGTATCTACTAATGTACCGTTTGGAGAAGGGGGAGCTGGTACTTTTTCAGATGGAAAATTAAATACGTTAGTAAAGGATAAAAAGAATTTGATGAAGGAAGTATTTCATATATTAGTAGAAAATGGAGCTCCCAAAGAAATTCTTTATCAAAACAAACCTCATATTGGAACCGATTTCCTTCAAAATATTATGGTAAATATCAGAAAAAAAATCATTTCTTATGGAGGTGAGTTTCGCTTTTCTACGAAATTAACCGATATCGAAGTGGAGTCTTCAAAAATTAAAAGAATCCAAGTCAATAATAACGAATGGATTTTTTGTAGTTTATTAGTTTTAGCGATTGGAAATGGAGCAAGAGATACTTTTAAAATGCTATACGATAGAAAGTTAAAAATGAGTTCCAAACCATTCGCTGTAGGCGTTCGAATCTCTCATCCGCAAGAGATGATTAATAAGAATCAATATGGCGATTGTAAAGAATTATATCCAGCTAGTTATAAATTAACCTATCAAACCAAAAACAAAAGAGGAGTTTATTCTTTTTGTATGTGCCCAGGAGGATATGTCATCAATTCTTCTTCTTTT
Organism: uncultured Bacilli bacterium; assembly: GCA_910586865.1. Taxonomy (GTDB): domain Bacteria; phylum Bacillota_I; class Bacilli_A; order RF39; family UBA660; genus UMGS995. The sequence goes on along the minus strand of CAJUIY010000032.1, from coordinate 16,994 downwards.
CTTGAGCAATTAGTCATTAATGGAATGAGTAATCATAAAAGAGATGCGAAAAATAGTAATAGTGCGATTGTTGTTACGGTAACTCCAAAAGATTATGGAAATGGTGTATTAGATGGAATGTATTTTCAAGAAGAGTTAGAGAAAAAAGCTTATCAGTTAGGTAAGGGGAAAATCCCAGTCCAATTATATCAAGATTTTAAAGAAGGGAAAGAATCGAAAGAGTTTTTCGGAGTGAAACCAATTTTTAAAGGAGATTATTCTTTTGCCAATCTAAATGAATTATTTCCAGAAGAAATATCCAAATCCTTGAAAGAAGGGATTGATTATTTTGATACGAAGTTGAAAGGCTTCAATAGAGGGGATGCTATTGTTGCAGGAGTAGAATCCAGAACTTCTTCTCCAGTTCGAATAGAAAGATGCGAAAACCTAGAATCTAGTATCTTTGGAATCTATCCATGTGGAGAAGGAGCTGGGTATGCTGGTGGAATTACGACTTCTGCAATGGATGGAGTGAAAGTATTTTTAGAAATTATAAAAAAGTATAAATGTTAAATGTATAAATGTTAAATGGTGCTAGTAATTGACATAAAATAATGGTAAAATAAAAATGATTGGAGAGTGTAGATGAAAGTATTAGTAACGGGTTGTTGTGGTTATATCGGAAGTCATACCTGTGTAGAATTATTAAATAGTGGGTATGAGGTTATTGGAATTGATAATTTTAGTAATAGTAAAAAAGAAGTTTTAGATAATATTGGACTCATCACAAATCAGAATATGATCTTTTATGAGGGAGATATGTTAGATGAGAAATTCTTAATGTCTCTTTTTCGTACTCATTCGATTGATTGTGTACTTGACTTTGCTGCTTATAAAGCCGTAGGGGAATCGGTAGAAAAGCCAATTGAATATTATACGAATAATGTCTCTTCAGTACTAAATTTATTAAAGGTTATGAAGAAATTTGGTTGTAAAAGACTCGTTTTCAGTAGTAGTGCAACCGTCTATGGAAGTCCAAAAAAAGTTCCAATTACCGAGGAGGATGATACTGGCGGTACGACCAATCCTTATGGAACTAGTAAGCTTTTTGTTGAACAAATATTAAAAGATTTATACCAAGCAGATTCAAGTTTTGCTATTTGTATCTTAAGATATTTTAATCCTATTGGTGCTCACAAATCAGGTCTGATTGGAGAAAATCCAAATGGAATACCAGCGAATTTAATGCCTTATATCTCAAAAGTAGCGAGTAAAGAATTAGAATGTTTACAAGTGTTTGGGGATGATTACAAAACGAAAGATGGAACTGGTGTGAGAGACTATATTCATGTAGTAGATTTAGCAGTCGGTCATGTGAAAGCCTTAGAAAAATTAGAAAAAGAAAAGAAAGGTCTTTTTATCTATAATTTAGGAACTGGTACCGGTTATAGTGTTTTTGACTTAATTCATACCTTTGAAAAAGTAAATCATGTGAAAATTAATTATAAGATAGTAAATCGTCGTCCAGGAGACATCGCAGAGTGTTTCAGCAATCCAGCAAAAGCAAAAAAAGAATTAGGCTTTTCTTGTCAATATTCACTAGAAGATATGGTAAGAGATGCTTGGAATTATGAAAAGAAAAATAAAAGTTAGCAATTTAGGGAATACTAATAAAAAAGATAAGTAGGTGAAGAAATGGAATTTGTAGAACTTAGCCAAAAAGAATTTGATATTTTTGAAAAGAAACATCCTCTTTCTAATTTTAATCAAACTAGTAAGTGGGCTGAATTAAAAAAGACAAATGGTTGGGAACATTATTTTTTAGGAATAAAAGAGAAAAACAAAGTAGTGGCGGCCACTTTATTACTTACCAAAAAAATACCTATCTTCTCTAAAAAGATGTGTTATGCTCCTCATGGTTTTTTAATCGATTATGATAATTTCAAACTTTTGGAGTTCTTTACGAAAAATTTAAAAACATTTGCCAAAAAAATAGGTGCTATCTTTATCAAAGTGGATCCCTATATCGAATATCAAGAAAGAAATTTGGATGGAGATATTGTAGAAGATGGTAAAAATAATAAAAAGGCTTTTGAGAATTTAATCCAGTTAGGATATCAACATTTTGGTTTTAATACGATGCAAGATACTCTACAACCTAGATGGATTTTTGTAACCGAAACCCAAAATAAGACCGTAGAAGAAGTTATGAACGGGATGGATTCCAAAACGAGACAGATTATTCGAAAAAATGAAAGAGAGTGCATCAAAGTTCGCGAGATTTCTTATGAGGAATTAGAAAAGTTTAAAGATATCATGCAACATACAGGAGACCGAAGAAACTTTATCGATAGACCTCTCACTTATTATCAAAATATGTATAAAATATTAAATCCTTCGGGAGAGTTAAAGGTATTAGTAGCAGAACTTGATATTTCTGCTCTCCTAAAAAAATTAGAGGAGGAAAAAGAAGAATACCAAAAAGAATACGAGGATAGAAAATATAAACACGATGAAGGTATCAATAAAATGAATGAAAATAAATATCAGATGAAACAAAAAGAGACTGAAAAAAATAGAAATAGAGTGGAAAAAAAGATAGAAGAAATAGAAAAGTTAAAACAAGAAAATGGTGATATCCTATTATTAGGAGGAATCCTATTTTTGATTCATGGCAAAGAAGTCGTTTCTTTAGTAGGTGGAAGTTATGATAAATTTATGGAATTTCAATCTGCTTATACGGTTCATTGGGCGGGCTGTAAATATGCGATAGAAAATGGCTATGATCGATATAATTTTTATGGCATTACAGGAGATTTTTCCAAAGAAAATCCCTTATTAGGACTTTATTTATTTAAAAGAGGCTTTGGTGGTAGAGTAGTCGAATTAATAGGAGAATTCGACTTGGTAATTAACAAATTCTGGTATTTTGCTTATAATATATCGTTTCAGCTTTATCATACGATAAAGAATCTAAAATAGAAGTAGGTGGTAGTAGTATGTTATTACAATTAAAATATAGAAAAAAAGAAATCGTTATCATTACCTTTATCTTATTATTTGCCCTTATCGCAACCCATTATATTTATTATAAATTTAAAGATAGTAGAAATATTGATTATAATACACCAACTCTTGATGTTACATTTCATGAAAAAAGTGGGGACGAAATCAATTTAACGAAAGTAATACCTGTTTCCGATTCGGTTGGTTTGGCATCGAATGCTTATAAATTTACCATTAAAAATAACACCGATAAAAGTATTTCTTATTCCATCAATATTATAGATAACGAAGAAAAAACAGAACAAGATGATTGTAGCTTATCGCAAATCTCCAAAAATATTATAAGGTTTTCGATTCATAAAAATGGAGAAAAAAATACTATCTACACCCTTAGTAATTTAGTGGATGGAAAAGTTCTAACAAGAATCATTAAACCAAACCAAAAAGAAGAATACACGATGAGAGTGTGGGTTTCTCAAAACAATTTACAAACAGGTAGTCCACTTCATTATCATGGAATGATTAAAGTCAAAGACGAAGGATATAAGGTAGCAGCGAATAGTCAATAAGGAAGAAAATTCTTCTTTCTTATTTACACTAGGAGTCATTCATTTTTATTTACAAATAAAAAAAAATTCGATATAATCAACATAGAGGATGTGTTTTTATGAAAAAGGAAACAAAAAAAGAAAATAAATTAGGATTTTTCGTTTTAATATTGTGTCTTTTGCTTTGTTTTATCTCCGTTGGATATGCCTTATGGCAACAAGTATTTAAAGGTTCTAAAGTAAATGAATTAGATACCGCTACTTTGATACTTACCTTAGATGAAACTACAAGTAATGGGATTTCCTTATTAAATTCGATTCCTGTTACCGATAAAAAAGGCCAAACCTTTACTCCTTATACTTTCAAAGTAAGAAATTCAGGAACAACAGATGCTAATTACCGGCTTTTAATTGTCAATGATACCAAAAAACATAACGATGATTCTTGCAATGATAAAAAATTACAATGGGACAATATAAAATATTCCTTATCTAAAAATGAAGAAGCCGCAACAACCGCATTATTAAGTGATACAGCAGGAGTTTTAAATATGGGAAAACTAGGAGTAGGACAAACCGATTCTTATCGTTTAAAACTTTGGATTAAAAGTGAAGCTGGAAATGAAATTATGAATCAACACTTTCATGGATTAATTCGAGTAGAAGCAATCCAAGGTGATCAAGCATTACCAAATTAAAGGCTTTCATAAGCCTTCTTTTTTTCATGAAGATATCATAAAATAGTGTAGATGGGGAAGTGATCAAATGAAAGTAATTGTCTGTGCTGGTGGTTCTGGAGGACATATTTATCCAGCTTTAGCCATTATTCATAAAATAAAAGAAAAAGAGCCAAAAAGTGACATTTTATATATTGGAACAACGGATCGGATGGAAAAAGACTTAATACCAAGTTTAGGAATCAAATATGAAGGAATTCCTATGAAGGGAATCAATCGAAAAAATATTTTCAAAAACATAGGAGTTTTTGTCTGTTATCAAAAAGCCATAAAAAAAGCACAAAACTTGATAAAAGAATTCCAACCAGATATCGTAATTGGTGTAGGAGGATATATTACAGCTCCTGTTATTATGGCTGCGAAAAAACAAAAATGTAAGATTTTAATCCATGAACAAAACTTGATACCAGGAATATCCAATAAACTAATCGCAAAATATGCAGATAAAATTTGTATTTCTCTTCCTGGTTCCAAAGAATATTTTAAAGAGGAAAAGGTAGTGTATACTGGAAATCCTAGAAGTGAGGAAATAATCCATGCCAAAAAGATGGCAAAAAGTGAAATTGGTTTTCAAGATGATAAAAAATTAGTAATTTTTGTAATGGGATCTTTAGGCTCTACTACCATGATGAAAAAAATAAAAGAAATTATTCCGTGCTTTTCAAAAAAAGATTACCAAGTTCTAATTGTAACAGGTAATAATTATTACGAAGAGTATCAAAAGATGGAAGTTCCAAATAATGTAAAATTAGTTCCTTTTCTAAATGATTTTATTCATTTATTAAAAAGTTCAGAGTTGATTGTTTCTCGGGCAGGAGCTTCTACTATCGCAGAAATAACAGCAATTGGAATTCCCTCTATTTTAGTACCATCTCCTTATGTAGCAAATGATCATCAAACACCAAATGCCAAAGAATTAGAAGAAAGTGGGGCCAGTATCCTAATTACAGAGGATGAGTTTAACGGAGAAAGGGTAGTTGGTGCGATTGATAACATATTGAATGATAGAAGTCTTTATCAAAAAATGCAAAAGAATGCGAAAAAGCTAGGTATTACAGATTCTGCAACCCGAATATATAAGGAAATCAAGAAAGTAATTAAGGATTGATATGATGAATGAATTGATAAAAGAAGTTAAGAAATTAAATATTGGAAAATTAGAAAAAGATATTTCAATTAAGCGATTAACCACTTATAAGGTTGGAGGAGTGGCTAGAGTTTTAATTTATCCAAAAAACGAAAGTAAACTAGTTCTTCTATTAAAGCTGATAAAGAAATACCATCTTCCGTATAAAATCATTGGGAATGGCTCTAACTTAATTTTTAGTGATAAAGATTACGAAGGCGTTCTTATTAAACTGACAGAGTTCAATCAAATAGAAATCTTTGAAAATAAAATAAGAGTGGGTGCTGGTTATTCTTTAATGAAACTTTCTAGAGTAGCTTTAAAGCATTCTTTAACAGGGCTTGAGTTTGCTGCGGGGATTCCTGCAACCGTTGGAGGTGCTACTTTTATGAATGCAGGAGCCTATAAAAGTGATATGGGCTATATTGTTCAAAGTATCAGGGTATTAACGCCAGACCTTAAAATCATTGAATTAGAAAATAGGGAACTTAACTTTCATTACCGTACTTCTTTTTTGAAAACACATAGAGATTATATCTGTCTAGAAGTTTTAATAAAATTACAAAGAGGAGATAAAATTTTAATTGACCGTGTAATGAGAGAACGTTTACAAAGAAGAATGGAATCTCAGCCTTTAAACTATCCTAGTGCTGGTAGTGTCTTTCGAAATCCAAAGAATCAATTTTCGGGAGAATTAATCGAAAAAGCAGGATTAAAAGGATTTCAAATAGGAGGGGCTATGGTGAGTGAAAAACACGCTAACTTCATCATAAACAAAGGAAATGCTACGGCTCAAGATGTAAAAGATGTCATTTTCTATACCAAAGATAAGGTAAAAGAAAAATATAATGTTGATTTATTATTTGAACAAGAATTTGTAAATTGGGAGTAATTTATGGCAACAAAAATGGTAAAGAAAAGAAAACTAAAGGTATTTCATTTTATCGTATTTTTATTTCTACTAGCTCTACTAGGTTTATTTATTTATTTCATGGTAAATTCGAAAACAAAGAATATTATTATTAAAAATAATAATCTTTTAAGTGATGAAGAGATTATTACTCTTGCGAAATTAGAAAATTATCCACCATTTTACTTAACTACTTCTCATGATATTAAAAAAAGATTAAAGAAAAATCCTTTTATTAAAAAAGTAGATGTCAAAAAAAGCTTCTATCATGTATTAACTTTAGATATTTCAGAAAATAAACCTTTATTCTTTTATGAGACCAATCAAAAAGTAGTATTAGAAAATGAGCAAGAAGTAGAAATCAATCAGAAAGAACCGTTAAGAATTCCTAGAGTGATGAACTATGTACCAAATACAAAATATCAATCTCTAATTAAAAATATAAAAAAAATAGATGAAGATATTTTAGGAAAGATTTCAGAAATGACTTATGTACCAAATGAATATGATAAAGACAGGTTTTTACTTTATATGGATGATGATAATAGTGTTTATTTAACCCTTACAAAATTTAAAATGATTAATTATTATAATAAGGTTTTGCAACAATTAGAAGGAAAAAAAGGAGTTTTATATTTAGATAATGGGAATCATTTCCAAATAAGAAGTGAGGGGTAAAAAAAATAAGGAGAAACGAAAGAATCTCCTTGTTTTCATTTGTTACTATAAAAATTAAACTTGTACCAAATTCTTATTTATAGTATAATTATATTATTAAGATTGGAGAATGATGGTATGAATAGCTATTATACTAGTATCGAATTAGGTACGGATAGTATCAAAATATTAGTTTGTAATAAAGTTCATCATAATTATTATGTGATTGGTAAAGTATCATTATCTTCTGATGGGATAAAAAGGGGAGTTATTGTGGATACCAAAAAAGCAGTAAGTTCCATCAAAAAAGCAGTAAAAAAGATAAATGAAATGTTGGGATTTCGTGTTTCCAAAGTAATTTTGGCTATTTCTACTGTTCATTGTAATATGAATATATTAACAGGTAGTTGTGAGGTATTAGATAAAGATTCTATTGTAGGAGAAGACGTTATTAATGTCTTAAAATGTGCGCTATCCGGTAAAATAGAAGAAACAGAAGAAGTGGTAACTGCCGTTCCTATTAGTTTTAACATCGATGAAAGAGAAAATATCAAAGATCCAAAAGGATTTCCTAGTGAAACTTTAGAAGTAAAAGTATTAGTAACAACATCTCCTAAGGATTATATCTATCAATTATTAGATGTTTTAAAACAATGTGGGTTAGAAGTGGTCGATTTATGCTATTCCGCTACAGGGGATTATTATGAAGCAAAAACAAATAAAACAGATAAGCAAATAGGTGCTATGATTAATATTGGAGAAGAGTCTACTTCGATTTCTGTTTTTAATAAAGGAATTATGATTAAAAACAAAATAGTAAATGTAGGAAGTAGACATATTGATAATGATATTACTTATATTTATAAGACTCCTCTTGATGTTTCTAGGAATTTGAAAGAAAATTTTGTAGTAGCTTCTTCTAGATATGCGGATCAAAATGAGAGTATAAAGGTGGAAACAACAGATAAAAAAGAACTAGAATTAAGTCAAGGAGAGCTATCCAAAGTAGTGGAGGCACGATGTGCAGAAATATTAAAAATAGCAAAAAATGAACTAAATAACTTAACAAATAGGGAAATACGTTATATAATTATAACAGGTGGAGTAAGCGAACTGGCTGGATTCCAATATGTGGTTGAAGATGTTTTAGGAATTAAAGCTAAGATTTGCAATATTACTACCATGGGAGTACGTCATAATAAGTATAGTAGTGTGCTAGGGGTAATAAAGTATTTGGATAGTAAGCTAGCACTTCGTGGTGCAAGTATTAACATGTTATCAGATACTAGTATTAACAGGTTGATAACAATTAAAGATAACAAAGAGAATAATGACAATATTATTAACAAAGTGTTTGGTCGTTTTTTTGAAAATTAAGGAGGATAATGTATGTTAGGCGGATTAGAAATGGATCAATTAGCTAAGATTAAAGTAATAGGTCTTGGCGGAGGCGGTAACAATGCAGTAAATAGAATGGTGGAGTCGGGTGTAAAAGGAGTAGAGTTTATTGCTGCTAATACCGATTTACAAGTATTAAATAGTTCGAAAGCAGATATCAAAATTCAAATCGGAGCAAATCTAACCGATGGTTTAGGAGCAGGAGCAAGACCAGACATTGGAAAGGAAGCAGCTGTAGAATCGAAAAAAGAGATAGAAGATTCTTTAGCAGGTGCAGATATGGTATTTATTACATGTGGCATGGGTGGAGGAACTGGAACAGGTTCTTCTCCTATCGTTGCTGAAATTTCACAGGCATTAGGAGCACTTACCGTTGCTATTGTCACTATGCCATTCACTTTCGAAGGAAAGAAAAGAATGAAAAATGCAATGGATGGGTTGGAAGAGTTAAAAAAACATGTGGATACTTTAATTGTCATTCAAAATGATCGATTAAGAGAAATTATTGATAAGACAACACCAATGCTAGAAGCCTTTAAAGAGGTTGATAATGTATTACGTAGAGGAGTTCAATCCATCTCTGATTTGATTGCCGTTGTAGGACTGGTTAACTTAGACTTTGCGGATGTAAAAGCCGTAATGGAAAAATCAGGAAGAGCTATTATTGGAATTGGAATTGGAATGGGGGAAGATCGTGCAATGGAAGCTGCGAAACAGGCCGTATCCTCTCCACTTCTTGAAACATCTATTGATGGAGCAACCGATGCCATTATCAATATTACAGGCGGTGTTAATTTAACTTTGTTTGAAGCAGAACAAGCAGCAGAAGTCGTAAGAACCGCTGCCAATACGGATATCAATACGATTTTCGGTTCTGTCATTAATGAAAACTTATCCGATGAGGTTATTGTTACAGTGATTGCCACTGGATTTGATAAGAAAGATACTGGGATTTTAGAACCAGCGAATCAACCAGTTTATAGTAATGTTCAACAAACGAGAAGATCAAGAGCAGAATCCGAAAAAGTTTATTCTTCTCCTGTTACGGAAGAATTATTAACCGATGATAATAGTGATGATAGTAGTGATTTTGACTTGCCACCATTCTTAAAAGAAAGAAATTATTAAAAGTACAAAATAAGTACTTTTTTCTTTTCTTGAAAACAAATTGCTAAAAGTATCTTATTGTGTTATAATAAAGCGTGCTTAGAGGTGATAGTATGGTTATTATGCCAATATTAAATACAAATAAAAATAATGTAACTAGAGTATACAATGTAGAAGTAAAACTACGAAATGCTACTATGGTGCGAGAGAGCGTTCAATTAAAAAATATGTTAGAATCGGACATTATGATAGGAGGATTATCTTTTAATGAGTCTATATATAACGAAAAGAAAAAAGAAGATAATGCTATGGTTAATTTCATAAGGAATACCAATCTAAGATGCCATAAAGATGAATTTTTAATTACTACAAGAAGTCATATAGATAGTGATAAGTATGATCTTTATAGTATCGAAATACCACCTAAAAAAGTTACCTCTGGTCTTGATAATTTATTGGGAAGATTGTTACTAGATATTCAAAAAAGAATTCCAGGTATGAAAAAAGGAAGATACATTTCTCTAAGAAGGTTAGGCGTAGAGGAACACATTACGAATGAAAAATTAGAAAAACTACAATATATTGTAAAAAACTGTAAAGATAAATCTAGATGGAAATATTTATTTTTTACGAATGGAATTAGTAATTTAAAAGATACCTTAGATTTTTTAAATTTATTCGAATTCACGATTATTGATGAAGCTACTATGAAAGAAGAAAAATTCAAAGAAATGCTGTCTATCTTTAGCTATACTAATGGAAAAGATTATAAAAATTTAAAAAATTATTATGCCATTGCAAAAGAAAATCAGGAAGTCTACCAACTGTTAACTTACATGAACCGATTAATTTATGACAAACCTCTTAATTTAATTACTTCTAAGAAAAAAAGTAAAATATTGGTGAAAGCAAATGAACAGACAGCCTAAAGAATTTGATCGTTTATTATCTCTCATTGGAGAAGAGTCTTTTGAAAAAATTCAAAAGAAAAAGATTTTGGTAGTAGGTTTAGGAGGGGTAGGTAGTTATCTCGTAGAGTCTCTAGTAAGAAGTGGGATTTCAAATATTACCATAGTAGATTCGGATATTGTTGATATTACTAATATGAATAGACAATTGATTGCACTACATTCTACAATCGGAAAAAAGAAAGTAGATGTGGTATCTTCACGAATAAACGATATTAACCCAAACTGTCAGGTCAAAAAGAAAGATATCTTTTTAAATAGAGAAAATCAAAATCAGGTGTTAGAAAAAGAGTATGACTATATCATTGACTGTTGCGATAGCATGGATACCAAAAAATTATTAATCGACTTTTCTATATGTTCTCATATTCCAATGATTTCTAGTATGGGAACTGCTAATAAAATGGATCCATCAAAACTAGAAATAGTAGAGTTAAAAAAAACCATAAATGATCCTGTTGCACGAATTCTAAGAAAATATGTAAAGGACCAAAACTATCATCAAAAAATAATGGTACTATCTTCTAAAGAACTTCCTAAAAAAAATGGAACGGTATTAGCTTCCAATGCTTTCGTTCCATCTATCGCTGGTCTTTTAATTTCTTCCTATGTTATAAGAAAAATAATCAATGATGAAAAATAGTGAGTCGTTCACTATTTTTATATGTAAAAAATTGGTTTGTTATCGTTTTCTACCGTTTCACTGTAGTTACTACTTTCTATATTTGTTCTAGTGGATTGGTTGGAACTTCTAGAATCTCCTTTCATAGCACCTGCTATTTTGAACATGGTCTTTGCATTGTTAATTATTGGTTTTACTTGATATACTAAGGGAATTGCTTGATTGATGATTCCAAGAGATTTTTGAGTATTCGTTAAGATACTGCTCCAATTAATTCCACTACGGACAGCATTTGCTGAAGCTCCTGCTGCTGAAGCAGCTCCACCTCCAAATAATCTTGATAGCAGTCCAGGTCGATAAGCACTTTGATATAAATAAGGATTATTAAACATATTGGACACCTCTAATACAATATATGACAAAGAGTTTGTAATGTTCAAAATTTGTAACTGTTCAGACCCTAACTAATGAAAATTAACTAAATATTCCACCATTCCATATAAAATAAGATAATTGTTATATTTATGATCTTAATACCTTAATCTAATAATCAAGTAAGAAAATCGTTGAAACTCTTATTTTATAAGAAAACTAGTTTTTTATGTTATCATAGTCTGAACTGTTACCAAAATTTGCAAAATTAATATTTGCTAACTTGTTGTTACTATCGTTTTATGTTATACTAATAAATATAAGAATAGTAGGGAGGAAGCGTATGGAACTTATTTTTCAGCCATTTATTTTAATTTATCATATGGTAAGTAAAGTATTGAGTCTTCCCACCTTATTATTAAGAAAAACAAATGAGGAAATTGAAGATGCTCGTATGAATAGGAGTAAGGAAAAAAGTACGATTACCTCAGCCCAAAATGAAAGTATGAATTCTCAAGTAGTGAACAATAACTTTGCTGGTATTCAATCAAAGGCTAGTCAAAAAGAAGTAAAACCATTATCTTCCTATCGTTACACTTTATTAAATACAAATAATAAGAAAGTAAATGGTGTATTTGAAGCAGAAAGTGAAGCAGACGTTAAATCTTTCTATGAGGGACAAGGATATCAAGTTTTAGATGTCAAGTTAAGAAAACCTTATGATATTGATATTGGTGGAAATGGGAAGATAAAAGCAGGTGCTTTGGCCTTTGCTTTAACGCAACTATCTACGTATATAAAAGCAGGTATCCCTTTGGTAGAGGCTGTCCAAATTTTATCAAAACAATCTACTGCTGCAAAAGAAAAAAGAGCTTATGAGAGATTGGTCTTTGATTTATTAAAAGGGGAAAATCTATCCGATGCCATGATAAAACAGGGAGAAAAGTTTCCTAAGCTCTTAGTAAACATGGTGAAAACAGCCGAAATGACAGGAGATTTACCAACCATTTTAGATGATATGGCAGACTATTATACTTCTATTGACCAAACCAGAAGACAAATGATATCTGCAATGACTTATCCAGCGGTAGTTTTAATTATGGCAATTGCCGTATTAGTTTTTATGTTAGTTTATATTGTTCCTCAGTTTGTTCAATTATATGAAAGTCAAGATGCTACTCTTCCTGCGATTACTATCTTTATTATGGGAGCGAGTGACTTTATCAAAACGAACTATATTTGGATTATCTTATCGGTCGTATTTTTAATTGTACTATTCTATTATTTGTATACCAATGTAAAGAGTTTTCGAACGACCATTCAAACGGCTATTATGCATATGCCTGTGCTAGGAAATGTTATCATCTATAATGAAACTGCAACGTTTACGAAAACCTTTGCTTCCTTACTGAATCATGGCGTGTTTATCACAGATAGTATGGAAGTACTTTCTAAAATAACAAATAATGAAGTATATAAACAAATCATCTATAAAACACTAGATAATCTAGGAAAAGGGGAATCGATTTCTGCTTCGTTTAAAGGAGAATGGGCTTTTCCAATTGTTGCTTATGAGATGTTAGTAACAGGAGAAAATACAGGACAGTTAGGTCTTATGATGGAGAAGGTTGCAGACCACTTCCAAAGCTTACATAAAAACTTAATTACCCAATTAAAAAGTTTAGTCGAACCATTAATGATTATCTTACTTGCTGTTATGGTTGGTGTTATCTTACTATCTATTTTTGTACCAATGTTTGATATTTATGGAAAGATTCAATAGGTGAGAGTATGGAAATGGTATATTGTATCTTATTTTTTATCCTGGGTTTATGTATGGGGTCTTTTTATACCGTTATCGGATTAAGAACTCCAAAAGGGGAATCTTTCTTATTTTCAAGATCAAGATGTGATGAATGTAAGCATGAATTATCTTCTCTTGACTTGATTCCTCTTCTTTCCTATCTTTTTTTACATGGTAAATGTAGATACTGTCAAGCAAAGATTGATAAAACTTCGACTTATATCGAATTATTTACAGGGATTTTATTTGCAGTTTCTTATTACAGTTATGGATTTACTTTTGATTTAGCAATCGCACTTGGTATTGTTTCTCTTTTAATGATTGTATTAGTTAGTGATTTAACTTACTTAATTATACCAGATAGTGTCTTACTCTTTTTTAGTATCTATTTCATTCTTTTTCAATTTATCCATATTGGCTTAAAAGACACCATCTTTCACATTTTGGTAGGTTTTTTCCTTTTCTTTGTTATGTATCTTATCATGATAATAGGAAACCGAGTCTTTCAAAAAGAAAGTATGGGTGGGGGAGATGTAAAACTCATGTTTGTCTTTGGTTTAATATTAGATCCATTACTTGGAATGTTAACAATATTTTTAGGAAGTTTTTTTGCACTGCCTATGTCTTTATTTTTATACTATTCGAATAAAGAAAAAGTAATTCCATTTGGCCCTTTTTTACTAATTGCTTTTGCTTTCATGTATTTTGTAAAAATTGATTCTATGGATATTATTCATTGGCTTGGATTTTAGAAAGTTTCGCTTTCTTTTTTTTTGAAACTAGTTTATGATAGAAAAGAGGGATGAAAGATGAGTAGAAATTTAACCATATTACCAGCAGATACGTATACTGTTTTAAATAAAAGTGTCATTACTAGTAATGAAAAAAAGATAGTTACGATGTTATATCAACCTATTATAGGGCATACTGCCACTTCCCTTTATTTTTCCTTAATAGATGACTTGGATAAGTTAGAATTATTGAGTGATGACTTTACTCATCATCATTTAATGGCCAATATGCAACTAAATTTAGAGGGAATTGTTATTGCAAGAGAAAAACTAGAAGCAGTTGGTCTTATGAAAACGTATATGAAAAAAGGTAGTATCAATCATTATGCTTATTTACTTTATTCTCCACTATCTGCGAATGAAATCTTTAATCATCCTATTCTAAATATTGTTTTATATAATAATTTAGGAAAAGACGAGTATGAAAAATTATTAAATTATTATAAAATTCCAAAAATTAATCTAAAAGAATATGAAGATGTTACGGCTTCTTTTAATGAAGTGTTTACTCCGGTTGCAGGTAAGAGTAATGTGGTAAATGAAGATATTAGAAAAAAATCAACAAATCAATTAGTATTAAATTCTAAAATTGATTTTAATTTATTAATTTCTTCGATACCAAAGAGTATGGTATCTGAAAAATGTTTCCAAGAAGAGATAAAAGAATTAATTGATTCGCTAGCATATACATATAATATTGATGATCAAACAATGATATCTTTAGTTAGAGACTCTATTAATGAGAAAGGGTTAATTGATAAGAACTTACTTCGAAAAAGTTGTCGTAACTATTATCAATTTGAAGAAGCTGGTAGACTTCCAACTTTAGTTTATAACAAGCAACCAGACTATCTAAAAAAGCCAGCAGGTGATAATAGTAAATGGGCTAAGATGGTTTATACGTTTGAAAACATCTCACCATATGACTTTTTAAGAGCAAAGTATAAAGGTGCAGAACCAACTTCTAGGGATTTAAAATTAGTAGAAAATATGTTGATTGAACAAAAACTTTCTCCAGGAGTGGTCAACGTACTCTTAGCCTATGTATTAAAAATTAATAATCAAAAATTAAGTAAAAACTATATTGAAACAATTGTCGGACAGTGGAAAAGATTAAATATAGAAACCGTAGAAGATGCGATGAAAGTTACCATGAAAGAGCATAAAAAGATTAGAAAGATTGTTACAAAAAATACAGAAGCGAAAAAGGGAAATAGCAAGCAAGAGAAGCTTCCAGCATGGTTTGATAAGGATGTTGATAAGGTAAGTCCAACCGAAGAAGAACAGGTAGAATTAGAAAAAATATTAAAAGAACTTGTATAATTTTACTTTTTATGGTATAATATGCCCTAATAAGAGGGGGATAAAGATGAATAAAGAAGTAAAGAGTAGAATTATGTCAATTCTATCGGTACTATTATTTTTAATAGTTTCGACTTGGTTCTTTTATGGTCCAAGAAAGTATTTAGTGTATGCTTCTATGAATTTAAATAAGTATTATACAAGTGGTGAATTAGAAATTGTAAATGACGGAGAACTAGAAATAAATAAGACCAACGATTTTGTCATTAAAAATAAGACAAATCAAGAAATTCATTATCAAGTAGTTATTAATAATGACTATGCAAAGGTAAGAAGTAAAAATTGTAAAATGTTGTCAAATAATTATCTTTCTTATCATATTAAATTAGATGAACAATATGATATAGAAAGAGTACTTTCTGTTGATGGAATTATTTATAGAGGAACATTAAAACCTAATGAAAAAAAGAAATTTGAATTAGAAATGAAAAGTAAAAGTGATGTGGATATGAAGGAATATTGTTTCTATCCAACACTTCATGCCTCAAAAGAGTCCATTTAATTTCTTGATAATTTAAATAATGTATGGTATTATGAATGAGTAAATTAGAAAAAATAAAGGGTGAGTAGATGTTTATTGGATGCCAAGACGAAGAATTTCAAAATTTAATAAACCCAATTCTTACAAATCAAGAGTTTTTGAAAACAAAAGATAAAGTGCATCATGGAATGACTAGATTTGATCATTTAATGAGAGTTTCTTATTACTCTTATTATATCACAAAAAAGCTTCACTTGAATTATAGAGAAACAACGAGAGCAGCACTGTTGCATGACTTTTTTCTAGATGAGACAGAAAAGGATTCTCATATTAAAAAGTTACAAAATCATCCAGAATATGCCATAAATAATGCCAAAAAATATTATGAATTAACCGATAGAGAAGAAGATATCATAAGGACGCATATGTTTCCTGTGACACTAAAGCCACCAAAATATCTAGAAAGCTGGATTGTAGACATCGTAGATGATGTAGCAGGAATTTATGAGAAGTATCGTAGTAGTTGTAATGAATTAAAAGCAGCGACAACCTTCCTTTGTATCTTATTTATTAATGTAATTCAAAAATAATGAAATACTAACAAGAAAACTTGCTATGCTCAAATGAAAAAGTAAATGCAACCTTAGAGTCAATTATTGGTAACCAACAAGGAATAACCTTGTTGGTCAGATTATTATACTATATTAATAAAATGTAAGGGTCGAGATAAACTCACTATGTTCGCCCTTGCATTTTTCTTTTAAATGCTAGGTTTTAGAAAGAATTTGTAGTATTGTAGGAACAAGTAATTCATAAAATTAATAAAGACAAACTTAAAAGAGGTTGAATTTTGGAACATTTTTTTGAAATTCAAAATGCTACGAAAGGTTAAAATACTAATTTTGAATTATCATAATATATTTTTAATATAAGTAAATATTTACTTTAAAAAATTATTTTTTACTACTTAAATGCAACATATTTAGTGTGAACGAGTTAATGCAACTTTTCTAGTCTTAAGGGTTGTACTTACTTTTCCAAGTAACAAAAAATTTGCTATTGTTAGTATTTTTCTAGGGCAATCGCAAGAAACTAGGAGTAGTGATTAAATAAGGAGAAAAGTAAG
>CAJUIY010000031.1 GCA_910586865.1 uncultured Bacilli bacterium | reverse complement strand
AATAATAGAACTCATAAAGAGTTCTAAAATGTAATGTTTATGATTTTATCCTGTTGATTTTGGTTTTTTCTTTGCTAAGTAAATAAAGTTTGCTATAATAATATTAAAGAGAGGTTTATATGAGAGCAGATATATATAGTGCATTAAAGATAGTAGCAATCACATTTTTGGTTTCCGCTATTCTTATGCCAATTATGAAAAGAATCGCATTTCATATTGGAGCAATTGATGTTCCAAGAAAAGAAGAGGGAAATAGGCATATTCATAGAAAAAACATTCCAAAACTTGGAGCCGTTGGAATTTATCTAAGTTTCCTATTTGGATATATGTTATTTGGAAAAGAAAGTATTCAAATGAATTCTATTTTGATTGGAAGTTTCATTATGATACTAACAGGAATTGTAGATGATATTAAATCAATAAGAGCACATCAAAAATTAATAGGACAGTTTATTGCGGCAGCAGTCATTGTATTCTATGGAGGAATTTTATTAAATAACGTAACGGCTTTTGGATTTTCTTTTGATTTTGGCATTTTTGCTTATCCTCTAACACTGTTATTTATCGTAGCCTGTTGTAATATTATTAATTTAGTAGATGGAATTGATGGACTAAGCGGAGGCATTTGTTGTATTTTTTATTTAACTATTGGAATTATTGGTTTTTATCAAGGACGTGGTGATAGTTTAGTAATGATACTAGCTTTTATCATGCTTGGCTCTACGTTAGGATTTTTATTACACAATTTTTATCCTGCAAAAATATTTGCAGGAGATTGTGCTACATTTATGGGATTTATTATTGCTATTATTACTTTATTAGAATTTAAGGGAACAGCACTAACATCGCTATTTGTACCGCTTCTTTTATTAGGAATTCCAATATTAGATACTTTCTTTGCTATTATTAGAAGAGTATTAAAAGGAAAACCTATTTTTTCAGCAGATAAAGAACACCTTCATCATCAATTATTAGGGATGAACTTTTCACAGAGGACAACAGTTTTAATTATTTATGGAATGAATATTTTATTTGCTATGGCATCTATCCTATATACTGTAAAAGATCCTGTTTTAGGAAAAATTATTTATATTATTATTTTTGTTATTGTATTGTGGTTTGTTTTACATACAAGTATTATTTCAGATAAAAACCCGAAGAGAACAAGAAAGTGGAAAGAGAAGATTACAAAAAAAACAAAGTAACTTATTGTTAATGAAGTTGCTTTTTTGTTAATATTATAAAAAATATGGAAAATTGTGGTAAAATATAACTTATGGTGATGATATGATAAATTTTATTATTTGTGAAGATGAGAAAAAACTAAGAATATCTACAATGAAAGAAATAGATAGTTTTATGATGAACTATGACATTGATTATAAAATTTATGAGTTTGATAGGTATAACGAAGCATTTAATGACATCGTAAAGAAAGAAATAGGTTTTAAGATATATTTATTAGATATAGTCACAAAAGAAGGCTCTGGCGTGGATGCAGCTAGGGTAATAAGAGAACAGTATGATGATTGGGTATCTGTTATTATAATGATAACATCTCATCAGGAATATAAGTATGAAGTGTTATCTAGTAGATTATATTTACTAGATTTTATTAACAAATTAGATAGTTGTAGTAAGAAGATAAGAGAAGATTTAGGAATTGCGATGAAAGCCTATGACAAAAAGTATAAAACTCTCAATTATGAATATAATCATACTCTATATAAGGTGGAGTACAGGCAGATTGTGTATATCGAAAAGGAACCTGATAGTAAAAGATGTATCATTAGAACAAAAGAAGACCAGCAAATTATTCCAGGTACCTTAAATGAAGTGCTCGAAAAACTAGATGATAGATTCTTTAAAACTCATAAAAGTTTAATTATTAATGTAGATGAAATATGTAGATATGAAATTAGAAAAAATAAGATAACATTTAAGAATGGTGATTATACCCATTTAATTTCTAGAAATCAAAAGAAGGAGTTGATTGATCGTGTCAGTGCCCGTAGTTAAGTTTATTTGCTCAACATTAATGGCAATTGTTGGATTAATTGTGGTGAAAAAGATTAGTGGTAGTGAAGAAAAGTTGATAAGTCCAAAAAAAATTCTATTTATGATTTCGTTGGTAGTCCTGCCCGCAATAATATATGATGCGAAATATGTCTATATTTACACAATAACAATTTATATTATGACGATAATTACCTATAAGTTTATATTAGATATTAGCTTTATAAAATCCACTATTTCATGTGGTATTCTGTTAGTATTTATTATTTGTTTAGATTTTCTTGCAAGTTGTTTTTTGATATTGTTTATATCTGCTAATGAAGTTAGAAATACATGGTATATTAATATAATATCTAATTGTATATTTTCATTTATTTTAATTAGTCTTTTTTATCAAAAATCAATACAAAAATGGTTTTCCGATTTTGCCAATAAAATAGAAGCCAAGAGGCAAACGAAAATAATATTGTTCTTTATATTAATGATAGTGGCTATGTGTACGATTGTTTATATGATAAGTATTGATTTTGAATTAAATAGAGCTTTTATAACTAATTTTCTTGTTTTTATAGTTTTGTTTTTCTTAGTACTTATATTATTTAGTGAAAGAAATAGTTATGAGAAGTTATCGGATGATTATGATAAATTGTTTGATTGTGTAAAAGTATTTGAGGACTGGATAGAAAAAGAACAATTTATTAGACATGAATATAAAAATCAATTAGCTGTATTATATGCCATTACCAAAGAGAATAATGTAAGAGAAAAAATTGATAATATTACAGATGAAATGATTAATATAGATGGAAATACCATTCATTTATTGCGTAATCTACCAAATGGTGGTTTAAAAGGATTATTATATTATAAAATTGCAGTTGCAAAAAATAAAGAAGTAAATATCGAAGTGGACATTAGTAATAAAGTCGAAAAGACATTTCAAAAATTAGATAATAATAAGATTAAAGATTTATCAAAGCTGATTGGAGTGTACTGTGATAATGCAATAGAAGCAGCGATAGATACAAATAAAAAAATTGTTTCAATTGAGATCTATAATTTAGATAAGGAAATTAATATTGTAATAAGCAACACTTTCAATACAGAAAATGATATTTCAAAAAGAAATGAAAAAGGAGTCTCTTGCAAAGGTGAAGGTAGAGGAAATGGATTATATTTTGCAAACAAGCTGTTAAGCAAAAGTAATTGGATTAATCAAGAACAAAAAATAATTAATAACATTTATATACAAAGCTTGAAGATTGAAGTTGCTTAATTTGTAATAAAAAAGATTCCCACCAAAGCAGGAATTCTTAATAATATATAATTTAACTTTACTAAATATTAGTCTTCAAAAGATTTAATAGCCTTTGGTTCATCTACAAACACCCAAACACATCCCATGCTAGCAGCTCCTGTAGCAAGTAATGCAATTGCACTAATAAATGCAGCAACTTTCTTCTTCATTTTTCTACTCCTTTCACTTCTTTATTTAATTTTTGTAGTTATTATAAGGTTGTCTTAATATTAGATAAGTAATTGGATTTATCATAA
Source organism: uncultured Bacilli bacterium (assembly GCA_910586865.1). Lineage (GTDB taxonomy): Bacteria > Bacillota_I > Bacilli_A > RF39 > UBA660 > UMGS995. The sequence goes on along the minus strand of CAJUIY010000031.1, from coordinate 18,403 downwards.
TTACCTCAATAATAACACTAGCAATAAAAAGCGTTGAAATTGAACTACCTTCAAATATCATAGAAATAGCAATAAAAATAATACCAGTAATCGTTGTCAAAGTTTTTCTAATCATTCTTTTCTTCTTATTCTTTAGTGGTCTTTTAACAGTATCAGCAGGTGCGAATAATAGAAAATTAATGATACATATAATACCTATTATTAAATTTGTTATATTATCTAATTTTATGTTTAATAAAAAATATGGTAGGATTATAAAACAGAAAATGGAAGATAATAAACATTCACTACTCTTTTTTGCGTGGATTCCAAAGCCAAAGTATCGTATTATATTAAATAAGACTAATATAATCATAACTTCTTTAAAGATATTTAAAATAATAGATAGTAGTACAATAATTACTAATTTAGTAATAGTTAGATATAAGCCTTCTAAACCATAGTTGATTTTTTCTAACTCTTCTTCGCTATATTCTTTATACTGAGATATAAAGTTAATTGATTTTGTTAAAACTACTTCTTTCAATTTTACCCTCCTTATGCCAAAAACAGTCTATCATTTTGACATGGAAAATTAAAAAAAATATTTAAAAAGTAAATTCATATCAGTAAAATTTAGAAAAATATCTAAAGGTAATGAAAACATAACAGAAAGAATCCTTAAACCGACATTTGAGAAAAAAATGATATAAAATTGCTATAAATTGGTAAAATTGAATCACTCGGCTAAAATGCTGAGAAAAAGAGTTAAGAAGGAGAGTCATAGAATGATAGGAAAAGTAAAATGGTTTAATAATGAGAAAGGATATGGATTTATCGAATATAAAGAGAATGAAGATATCTTTGTTCATTATTCTGCCATCGACGTAGAGGGTTATAAAACTTTATCAGAGGGACAATATGTTGAGTTTACTTTAGTAGAGACTAGTAAAGGTCTTCAAGCTATTAATGTAAAATCAGTTAAAGAACCAGCTATGGCTAAATAGGTGGTTTTTTTTATGCTTTTCTGCTATAATGAAACTAGGAGGCGATAATATGGAAATTATTATTCGAGGCGACAAAATAAAAGTTACCGATTCAATGAAAAAATATATGGAGGAAAAACTAGAGAAGTTAGAAAAGTATTTGGAAAATAGTACAGATGTAAGAGCAACCATCGTAGTTAAGGTAAAAAATCATGAACAAATAGTAGAAGTTACAATTCCATTACACTCTTTTATTTTAAGATCAGAAGAACATCAAGATGATTTTTATAAGGCCTGTGATAAAGCTATTGATAAGTTAGAAAGACAAATTAGAAAAAATAAGACAAAATTAATGAAAAGAGAACAAAAAGACCATGACTTTTCCTTTGATTTATTTGAAGCATTGGCATCGGATGAAGACAAGATAGAAAAAAGAAAGAAAATAAATATTAAACCAATGAGTGAAGAAGAAGCAATCATTCAAATGGAATTATTAAATCATCAATTCTTTGTGTATAAAGATATGTATACGAATAATATCTCAGTAATATATAAAAGAAAGGATGGGGGATATGGGATTATTGAATCAGAATAAAAGATGAGAAATAAAAAGGCTATAGAGGCCTTTTTGATTGTTAAGAAAACGATTGAATATTTTATAAAAAGAAGTTATAATAATCTAGCAAGAGGTGAGGAAATTGCAGGAAGAAATAAAGTTTAATTATTTTCATCAGATGTTTCGAAAAGAAAACCAGGAGGAATTTTGGAATATAATAAAGAATAAAATACCATTGGAAGAAGATGAGTGGGAGCAGGAACTCATGTTGATGTTTCCGGAGCATTATTTTAATCAAAAAGAAAAATTAGAGGTATACGATAGAAGCTTATTCCATGTTTGTGAAAATTATATTTCCCTTTCTAATTCGAAAATGGATGTATTTCCGAATAAAACATTTGAATTTGTATTGAATATACTAGATGAAATAGAATATAATCCTTGTATGTATAGTTTTTTAATGTCTTTGCAATTTATTTATCAAGAATATTTGAATACTCTAGAAGTTGGATGTCCATCTTTATCCCAACACATGGAGGATATTCAAGAATCTTATATGGAAATTATGATAGATTCTCGATATCAGATATTACAGTTTGATTGCATTAATATGAATCTTTTCAATCAAATAAAAACAATGACAAAATTTGTGATGATGCAAAAAAATCAAGAATTAGGTCCTCCACCAAAGGTAAAATATAGATATCGAAAAGATATTTAAATAATCAAAAAGATTTTTCCCTTTCTTTTTTTTAATTAAATTATTATGCAAATATGGGAAAAGGGCTTAACACAAGCTTTTTTTTTTGATAAAATGAATTATTAAGGGAGATGATATGATGAATATTTTAAGAAGAATGTTCGATCATGAATATAAAGAGTTAAAAAGATTTACTCATCTTGCAGATGAAGTTGTTGCACTAGAGGAAAAGATATCAAAACTTAGTGATGAAGAATTAAAAGAAAAGACAACTGAATTTCGAAAAAGATTAGAAAATGGAGAAACTTTAGATGATATTTTAGTAGAAGCTTTTGCAGTTGCACGTGAAGCATCATTTCGTGTAATTGGTGAAAAACATTTCTATGTTCAAATACTTGGGGCATTAGCTATCCACTATGGTAATATTGCTGAGATGAAAACAGGTGAAGGAAAAACATTAACTTCCGTATTACCTGCTTACTTAAATGCATTAGAAGGAAATGGTGTTCATATTATCACCGTTAATGAATATTTAGCTTCTCGTGATGCAGAATGGATGGGTGGGATTCACCGATTTTTAGGATTAACTGTAGGAGTAAATACAAGGGATTTATCTTCTAAAGAAAAACAAGAAGCTTATCACTGTGATATTACCTATTCTACAAATAATGAAATAGGATTTGATTATTTACGTGATAATATGGTAGTACATAAAGAGGAAAGAGTACAACGACCACTTAATTTTGCAATTATTGATGAGGTGGATTCTGTTTTAATTGATGAAGCTAGGACACCACTGATTATTTCTGGTGGACAAATGAAGAGTGTGAATTTATACCTTGATGCCGATAGTTTTGCCAAATCATTAAAAGAAGAAAAAGAATATATTTACGATGAAAAAACCAAAGCCGTAACGCTAACCGAAGAAGGTGTTAGTAAAGCAGAGAAAAAATTTCGAGTTTCTAATTTATATGAAGTAGATAATGCGGTTTTAGTTCATTACATTAATCAAGCATTACGTGCTAATTATGCTATGAAATTAGATGTTGATTATGTCGTTCAAGACGATGAAATCGTAATTGTTGATCAATTTACAGGACGTTTAATGAAAGGAAGAGCTTATTCGGATGGACTTCATCAAGCAATTGAAGCCAAAGAGGGAGTAAAAATCAATCAAGAAACGAAAACATTAGCAACTATTACTTTCCAAAATTTATTTAGAATGTATAAAAAATTATCAGGAATGACTGGTACTGCTAAAACAGAAGAAGAAGAATTTAGAAATATCTATAATATGTATGTTATTGAGATTCCTACTAATCGTCCTGTTATTAGACAAGACGAACCAGATTTGGTTTATGCTACTAGAGAAGCAAAGTATAAGGCCATTATTAAATTTGTAAAAGAGCGTTATGAAAAAGGTCAACCAGTATTAATTGGTACCATAGCAATTGAAACTAGTGAGCTTATTAGTAATTTACTAAAAAAAGAGAAAATTCCTCATGAAGTATTAAATGCAAAAAATCATGCAAGAGAAGCGGAAATTATTTCAAAGATTGGTCAACATAAATCCGTAACGATTGCAACAAATATGGCTGGACGTGGTACTGATATAAAACTTTCTGAGGAAATAAAGGAAATAGGTGGTTTATGCGTTGTTGGTACAGAACGACATGAATCTCGCCGTATTGATAATCAGTTAAGAGGACGTTCTGGTCGTCAAGGAGATCCAGGGTATACCCAATTTTTTGTTTCTATGAAAGACGATTTAATGATAAGATTTGGTTCTGATAGAATTGGTACTATGATGGAATCCATGGGACTTGGAGAACAAGCAATTAAAAGTAAAACATTTACGAAATCAATTGGTACTGCTCAAAAAAGAGTAGAAGGTAATAACTTTGATATCCGTAAGCAATTATTACAATATGATGATGTTATGAATAATCAAAGAGAGATTATGTATGAAAGAAGAAATGAAATACTAGATGCTGAATCGATTCATGAAACCATTCTTTCTAGTTTTAGAAAACATTTAGAAGATTTAGTAAAATCGCATATTGATCCAGAAGGATATTTAACAGAAAATGATTTAGAAGATATTACCTCATTTGCGAATGAAAATTTATTAAAAAAAGATATTCAGAAGAAAGAAATTACAGATTTAGAAGTGGAGGATGTGATTCATAAATTATCTGATTTGGTAGTTGGAGAATATGAGGCAAAATTGAAAGAGATTCCAGTAGAAATTGTAGATGAATTTGAAAAGGCAGTTTCTTTACAGGTGGTTGATAATTATTGGATGGAACATATTAATACAATGTCCCATTTAAGAGAAGGTATTCATTTAAGAGGTTATGCTCAAGAAGATCCATTACGTGCATATACGATGGAAGGTTTTGATTTGTTTGATGAAATGTTGCAAAAAATTGATAGAGATGTATCTACTTTCCTATTAAAAGCCGAAATAACTCAGAATATTCAAAGAAAAGAAGTCAGTAAAGATAAGATAACAAACGATGCTGGAAAAGAATCTACAAAAAAACAACCTAAAAGAGTGAAGAAAATAGGAAGAAATGACTCATGTCCTTGTGGTAGTGGGAAAAAGTATAAAAATTGTTGTTTAAAAGCTAAGTAAAATAAGGTTTTCCGTAGAATTTGAAAAAATCCAAAGTGGTAGCAAAATTTACATTTGTTCCCATAAATTAGAAATAAATTACTAAAACATTGATAAATAAAGGAATGTTAACATAGATAAAATGATAACATTCCTTTTAGTTTTAGTAAAACTAATCAAAAATAAAAAAGGAGATGATAGAAATGATTAGTATTAGAAAAAGAGGAAAAGTGTATCAGTATAGGTTTGAAACAGCAAGAGTAAATGGCAAAAGGAAGTATATTTCAAAATCTGGATTCAAAACAAAAAATGCGACATTCATTGCAGGGCAAAAAGCTTATGATGAATATCAAAATGGTGGATGCAGAGTAGAGGCATTTATGTCTTATGGAGATTATTTAGATTATTGGATAGAAAATGATTGTAAAGTAAATTTAAAATACAGAACGATAGAAGAATATTCAGTTATTGCTAATAAGTATTTAAAAATTGGATTAGGGCATTATAAACTTAATGCAATTACGAGTTATCAACTAAATAAATATTTAATAGATGTGTGTAGAAGATATGATTACTCTTATGGATATTTAAGAAATTTTGTAAAAGTAATAAAATGTTCATTTAGAGTAGCAACTGATATCTTTGGATTTATTAATTACAATCCAGCAATAACTATAAGTTTGTCCCATCTTGCACAATTAAAAAAAGACAATAAGACATATTTATACGCAAGAAGAAATAGATAGTATTTTAAATAGATTTAAAAATAATGATATTTTTACTTGTGCATTTTTAACTGCGTGTTTCACCGATATGAGAACAGGAGAAGTTTGTGCCCTAACATGGGATAAAGTTGATTTTGATAAAAGAATTATCAGCATTGAACATAATGTATATAGTAAGGTAAAAGATGAAAAAGGAAAATGGTTTTTGGGTACGACTAAAACAATAAATGGTGTAAGAAAAGTATATGTTTGTGATACTTTATTAACCGCATTAAAAAATTATAAAAGTAAACAAGATAATTATAAGAAGGATTATGGAAAAAATTATAAATACTATCATTTAGAAAATGTTAAAAATAAGTATGGAAAAATAGTAGAATATAGGGTAGTTGAAACTACTAGAAGATCTAAATCATTAGAGGCGTTAGATTTTGTATTTAGAAAAGATAATGGAGTTTTTAGCGGAACTGACATTGTAAAATATCCACACAAAGTAATCCATACAGAACTAGGAATAAAAAATTGTAGATTTTATGATTTAAGAGGAAGTTACGCAACAAAAATTTTAAGAAATGGTGTAGAAATTAGAGATGTAGCTGACATTTTAGGACATAGTAAGATAGAGGCAACAGAGAATTATTATATATCTGCAACTGAAGAAACACTTAGAGAAGCGAGTAAAAAATTTGAAGAAATGGTTAAATCGAATGTTATAGATGAAATTATTAAATATAAATAAAATTGTAAACATTTGTCCCAAATATTGTATTTTTGTTTCAAAGGTGATATTATATAAATATAAAAAGGAGGATAAAAATGAAAAAGAAAAATTTAATAAATTTAATAAGATACCATGAAGAAAAAAACGAGATGGCGTTTAGAACTGAGGCATTAGAAGTGGCAAAATATTTTTATGATAAAGGTGATAATTTAGTAGCAGATTATATAATGGGTTTGTTGTCAGATGCCAATGTTTTTATTCCACAAGGTGAGAAGTTTAATATGGAATTTTTTCAAAAAATTGAAATTGGAAATACAAGATTACCACTTCCTTCTGAAATTACTAATGACATCTATGGGATAATAAATGCAATCAATCATAATGTTGGTGTTAATAAGTTTTTGTTTGAAGGTCCTCCAGGGACAGGAAAAACAGAAAGTGTAAAGCAGATTGCAAGAATATTATCTAGAGAATTATTTAGTGTTGATTTTAATTTAATTATAGATAGTAAAATGGGCCAAACTCAAAAAAATTTATCTGAAGTTTTTACAGAAATTAAAATGTTGCCTAATCCTGATAAAATAATTATTTTATTTGATGAAATAGATGCAATAGCAATGGATAGGGTAAATTCGCGTGATATAAGAGAAATGGGAAGAGTTACATCAAGTATATTAAAAGAACTAGATAATTTAGATGCTAGAGTATTGTTTATTGCTACAACCAATCTTTATAAAAATTTAGATAAAGCTTTAACTAGAAGGTTTGATGCGATTGTTAATTTTGATAGATATACAAGAGATGATTTGTTAGATATTTCAGAAGCTATTTTAAATGATTATTTACCACGATTTGAGAAAGCAGCTCGTGATATTAAATTGTTTAGAAAAATAATGAATTTAATAACTAATATTCCTTATCCAGGAGAATTAAAAAATGTTATTAAAACATCTTTAGCCTTTAGCGATCCAAATAGTGATTTTGATTATTTAAAAAGACTTTATTCTGCTGTGCTTTTGCGAGAAAATATTAAAGAATACAATATATTAGAATTAAAGGATAAAGGTTTTACTGTTAGGGATATAGAAAAGTTAACTGGAATTCCAAAAAGTAATGTTTCTAGAAAATTAAAGGAGTATGACGATGAATAGTATTTTAAAACTTAAAGGAACTTTTACACAAAAGCCAAATTCTCAATCCTTTGGGGCACCATCTTTACCAAAACAAACTATAGTTAAGCTTGAAAAGTTAGATGTTTTAAAAAATGATATAATTAAAGTTCAAGAATATTGGAAAAGCAAGAAAAAATATGTAAGCGGAATTTTTTTTAGTGCACATTATAAAGATATAGTATCAAAAAGAAGAAGGATTCAAGCTTTTTTCAAATCAGATAGTGATGATGTAAGTGAAAAAATTGTTGGAGCAAAATTTTCAACAGATAAAAAAAATCATATTATAACTTACTATGTAAAACTTGATGCAATTGATAAGACTTTAGCAGAATTGGAAATAGTAAGAAGTATATTAATAGAAAATTTTAAAGATGGAATAAATGATGAGGCTTTAGAACATGTTGATAAAAGAATCAAATTTGATAATTATAATATTAGTAAAACTAAGTTTATGCAATATATAGTAGATATAAATAATGTGGAAAGATTTAATGTAGAGGAAAATATTAAGTTATATAAAGAACCAACAATAATTTCTATTTATGATACCGAGATGAACATAATAGAGTTAATGAAATCAATAGGGATAAATATTGATGTATCTAATGTTTTATCTAATAATACCATATTATTAGATAAAGATTCTCTTGAAAAATTAACTAAAGAAGCTTCTTATTTAGTTGCTATGTCTATTTCGGACCTTTCCGAAATACCTGCAGAAGAAAAAAGAATAAATGAAAATATAGAACAAAATAAGTATATTATGAAACCTCATAATGAGCCAACTATAGGAGTTATAGATAAGCCATTTAAAAAAGGAGTATATTTTGATGATTGGGTGGATTGTTATAATGTTGGTATTACGGATGATATTATTAACGATGAAGATTATAATCATGGAACAGGAGTAACATCAATTATTGTAGATGGCCCAAGATTAAATCCAAGAATAGATGATGGGTGTGGGCATTTTAGAGTTAGACATTTTGGAGTGGCTACTGGAAATAAATTTAGTTCATTTAAAATAATTAAAGCAATAGAAAAAATTGTTGATGAAAATAGGGATATAAAAGTTTGGAATATTTCATTAGGATCAGATAAAGAAATAAATGATAATTTTATTTCGCCAGAAGCAGCATTTTTAGATGAATTGCAAACAAAATATGATGTTGTTTTTGTTATAGCTGGAACAAATACTCCTAGAGATAATACAAAAAACGATATGAAAATAGGTGCTCCAGCAGATTCTATAAATTCTATAGTAGTTAATGCTGTTGACAAATATAATAAACCTACATCTTATACAAGAGTAGGAGAGGTATTATCATTTTATGTAAAACCAGATGTTAGTTATTTTGGTGGAGATGCTGGACCTGATTTAGATGGATTTATCAATATCTGTGATGATATTAATGTCGAACATCTAGCTATGGGAACATCTTACTCAGCTCCATGGGTATCAAGAAAACTTGCATATTTAATTCACATTCTCGGATTTAGTAGGGAGGAAGCAAAAGCTCTTATAGTAGATTCTTGTGAGAAATTTGGTGAAAACAAGAAAAATACGAAATTATTGGGGCATGGAATAATTCCTATCAATATTAAAGATATTGTATCAACTAAAGATGATGAGATTAAATTCGTTATTTCTGGTATTTCTGAAAAATATAATACATATAACTATCAGTTACCTATTCCGTCTGATAAAGGAAAATATCCTTTTGTAGTTAAAGCAACTATGTGCTATTTCCCTAAGTGTTCAAGAAATCAAGGAGTGGATTATACTAATACCGAATTTGAATTAAAAATAGGAAGATTGAAATTTAATCAAAAAACTAATGAATATAATATAGTTGGTATTAATAATGATGTTCAAGATATTGAGGGAGAGTATACAAAAGAAGTAAAAGCTAGGAATGAATTTAGAAAATGGGATAATACAAAATGTATTAGAGATAAATTTGGAAAAGGGATTAAAGATAAAAAAATGTATGATAATCCATTATGGGGTATTAGTGTAAAAACCAAAAATAGAATTAATCAAAATGATGGAAATAATTTGAAATTTGGGATTGTAGTTACTTTAAAAGAGATTCATGGAAAAAATAGAATAGATGAATTTATTCATCAATGTTCCTTTCATCAATGGTTTGTGGAAGAGGTAAATATACAAAATAAAATTGACATTTATAATATTGCAGAAGAAGATATTGAAATTGATGAATAATTATAGTATTATAAATAAAATTGGATTTAGTGAGCGAATGAGCACAATGTTCCCGTTTTTGTTCCCATTGGATGAAATATTTAAAGTAACAATAATACTATAAATACCATAAATACTATATATACTAGATTGGACGGAACTTGTGGTTCGGGAAAAAAGTACAAAAAATGTTGCGGAAAGTGAGATAAATAAAGGCTTTGTGAGGATTTTGCAAAGTTGAAAAATGTTAACAAATTCATATTTGTTTGCAAATAATTAAAAAATATGGTTTAAATGTCTTAAAAATAAAGGATGTAAACAGAAAAAATATATGAATATCCTTTTAAATTTCAAGAAAGTGAGGTAATATCTATTGAAAAAAAAGAAGTAACAGCAGAAATAATTGTAAAAGAAAATAAAGTGGAAATTTTAAGAGTAGGAAATGTTAATTATATTTCATTAACAGATTTGGCTAAGTATCAAAATTCTAGTGCTCCATCTTTTACAGTAAAGAATTGGTTAAGAAGAATTATAACTATTGATTACATTGGTTTATGGAAAGAAATTCATAATCCTGATTTTAATTTGGTCGAATTCGACCAAATTAAAACAGAGTATGGGAGAAATTATTTTGCAATGTCTCCATCTCAATGAATCAAAAAAACAAGAAAGTCAAATTATAGAAAGGAGTATAAATGAATTACTCTGTTTTCTATTATGTCAGAAATTTTTCTTGTTAAGTAATTGTCAATATTTTAAATAATATATATTGAGACTTTAAAATTATTTCTTTTTATGTTATCCTTATGATAAGGAGGGATTGTATAATGAACGAAATAAATTTTGACTGGACAGCTCCACATATGGAAGCGGAAATAGAATGCTTTGGAAAACCAGTGATAGCTTGTAGTGATGCTAATGGTACTGTTGTATTCAGAAATCAAGATGGTAGCAAAGTAGCAAAACGTCCTATTGACTTAATTGATGATGTGGATAAGCTAGCATATGCAAAATCACAATCATTAGTACTTGGACTTCTAACTTTTGAATGGGATGATTCCCCAGTAATAGCAGAAAATAATGACGTAATAACTATTACAGATAAAAATGGTTCTGTCATATATGTTAACATTGCTGGTAATAAGGTTGGATTAACGGCTGATTCAGTAAAATAAGAAATAAGAGAGATAGAGTAATTCTATTTCTTTTATTTATATAAGGAAATCTGTATAGATTGAAAAATGAAAAAAGCGAGATTAGGTTAATAAAAAAATTAAAATAGCAAAGCCTCTAATAAGTAGTACAGTACTATTACAATAGGGGGATTTTATTTTAGGTATACTAACTTTAATAAACTTTATATGTATCCTTTGCTTATTGACAATAAAATTTGGAACAGAATCTAATTTATGACATTTTTTTATTTGCAATTTAATCTAATATATAGAAGATAATTAATAGTTCTATTTTATACTTTGTGATATACCATTCATGTGATTCAAGTCCTTTCGTGTATTTGTTTTTTGATAACTCATGTTATACAATTTGATTCACTTTTTTATATAGAAATATTTCACATCTATTGTAATTCTGCAGATAAAGTAACAGTTCAGACTAAAAAAATAAAAATAAACAATTTAAGTAACTGTTCAGACCCTAACTAATGAAAATTAACTAAATATTCCACCATTCCATATAAAATAAGATAATTGTTATATTTATGATCTTAATACCTTAATCTAATAATCAAGTAAGAAAATCGTTGAAACTCTTATTTTATAAGAAAACTAGTTTTTTATGTTATCATAGTCTGAACTGTTACCAATTTAATGACAAAATTAAAAAAAGGTATTGACTTTATCTCAAAAAAAAGGTATTATATTATTGTAATCTTAAGTGTGTTCAATTTTATAGTATGTTAACGTATATTATGAGGTTGATATTTCGTTTTAATACTTTACATCACTTGAGATACTGTAATTGGTAGGGAGAAAGCTAAACTCCTAGATAAGACATTTGGAAACTATACTGATAATATAGATTGAAAAATGGAAATAAACTCGAAGTCGTTTATCGATTTGTCGAATCGATAACGGCTTTTTTTTGTTTTTGAAAATAATGAAATTTAATGTATATATCGGAATTATCTATGTTTATTTTATAATCTTTTTAATATTTAATCTATTAGAAAAAAGACCATTGAACCTATCTGTCAACAGTCTGAACTATTACAAATTTGAATATTCCTGATAATTATAGTCTTTAAAATAAATCATCTAAATCATTAACTTCTTCATTTGTTTCCTTTATATCATCGACTTCTATTAGTGTGTTTGATTGCATAGAATTCAAAGACTCTATATCATTATCAATGTTTGTTGATGTATCATCATCTTCATCTGGCTCTTCCTCTTCTTCAATTTCAGGTTGAATTTCATCAGTCATTTGTAAGCCCCTTTTTTGTAAAAATGATAGAGCTGCTTTTAAATCATCAGGTAATTGTGCATTAGGTGCTTTTGGTTCCTCTGGTACATTCTCATCCATATTTTTTCCTCCTTTATTATATTTTATTACCACATCAAACATATCATAATTAAATAAAAAATTCAATATAAATGGCTTTAATTTCCTGCTATCTTATGATATAGTTATTCTAGTAGGTTATAGAGAATAGAGGTGAGGTAGTGTGCTAATTTATTTTATAAAGCAAGATAAAATTAATACTTTTTGTCTTCCTAAAAAGGTAGAGGGCGATTATATTTTATTTGACTATGATTCTAACGGCTATAAAAGAAGTTTAGTTAGTGTAGAGGCAAAAGAAGGCATCTGGTATATTAAACAAAATGACGAGGTAAAAATAAAATACAATGGCTCTTATGCACCTACTATTAATCTTACAAATTATGCCTTTTATCAATTAATTGTATATGGAACAGAAAATATTGTTATGTATGTTTCTCCAGCATATGATACTAGCTATGTACAAAAATCTTTAGTAAACGATTCCAAGATTGTTTTAGGAAATGGGAATTGTGATATTTCTTATAATTATGCTGGGATAGAGAAAAAACAACTAGAACTAAATTATAAAGATGGAATTTGTACTTTTAAGAATCTAAATACCAATGTTCCTATTTATATTAATAAAATTAGGAAGGATAGTGGTACTTTAAAAAAATTTGATACCATCTTTATTATGGGATTTAAACTCGTTTATTTTGGTACTAGTGTATATATTAACAATCCGTCTAATTCGGTATTTATTGTATCGAATAAGTTTGGTGAACCTCAGCAAGAGCTTATTGTTGCAGATTATAAAGCAACATCAGAAATCTATAGAGATTTTTACGATGAAAGAGATTATTATTTTAAGGCACCTGTATTTCAAAACTCTCTAAATGTTTTGGAACTAACAATTGCATCCCCTCCTTCTAAAGTAGAAAAAAATAACAGTTCTTTATTTATGACACTTTTCCCATCTGTTATTATGAGTGCCTCTTCTATTATTATGACAGTATATTCTGTAGTTGGCATGAAGAATAATCCTGGTAGTGGTTCAAACTATATCATGACATTGATTATGAGTGGGACTATGCTTTTTGGTAGTCTTGTTTGGCCTTTTATTGAACGTGGTTATTCTAACTTACTTACTATGAGAATGGAAAGAAAAAGAGTAAAACAATATACAAAATATTTAAAACAAAAAGAACTTGTTTTATCTAGTGCATTGGATGAGCAAAAAATGATTTTATTAAATAGATATCAGTCTGTAGAAGGTTGCAAAGATATTATTAAAACAAAAAACTCTAATTTGTATTCACGTAATATTGATAGTCCAGAATTTATAAAAATTCGTTTAGGACTGGGACCTGTTCCTCTTGCTAGTAAAATCAATTTTTCTAGTGAAGAAGTCATTGGAGAAAAGGAAAAAATGGTAGCTAAAGCAGAAGAATTAATTAATAAATACAAATATATACCAGATGTTCCTTATACCATTTCGTTATTGGAAAAAAATAAAGTAGCTTTTATAGGACCAGATTCTTTAAAAGAAAATTACTTAGATGCCATTGTATTACAATTACTAACTTATCATAGTTATAATGATTTAAAAATTGTAGCATTATCTCAAAATGAAGATAGCACAACATTAAATTACTTAAAGGAATCCAATCATTGTTGGGATGATAATCGAGAATTTCGTTTTTTTTCAACTTCAATGGATGATGGTCAGGTAATCTCCTCTTATTTAGAAAAAGTATTGTCACAAAGGCTTCAACAACAAAAAGAAAATGATTCTGAAAATGCAATGTTTTCTCCATATTATTTGTTAATCACTGATAGTATCTCAATGTATAAAAATCTAAAAATAGTAAAAGATATTTTAAGTTTGAAAGTGAATTTAGGATTAGGTCTATTAATATTTGATTCTAAAATAGTTAATATTCCATTAGGCTGTAGTCACTTTGTGGATTATAATCAGAATGAAGCAAGTTACTTTATGAATGAAATGAGTTCTAATAATATTAGTAGATTTAAGCCTGATTTTATTGGAAATGTTGATATTGTTTCCTGTGTAACAGCATTATCTAATATTCCTATCCGCTTGGAAAATACGGAGTCTGGATTATTACCTGATAGTTTAGGTTTTTTAGAAATGAATGGGGTAGGAAAAATAGAACAGTTAAATTGTATTACTAGATGGCAGAATTCTAATGTTGTTAATAGTTTAGCAACGCCTATAGGTGTGGATGCAGAGGGAAATACTTTGTATTTGGATTTACATGAGACAAAACATGGTCCACATGGGTTGATTGCTGGTATGACAGGTTCAGGAAAAAGTGAATTTATAATTACTTATATTTTATCTTTAGCATTAAATTATAGCCCTTACGAAGTTCAATTTGTTTTGATAGACTATAAAGGTGGAGGTCTTGCTGGAGCTTTTGAAAATCGAAAAGAACATGTTAAGTTACCTCATTTAGTAGGAACGATTACCAATCTAGATAAATCAGAAATGAACAGAACTTTAGTATCGATAAATAGTGAACTCCAAAGAAGACAAAGAATATTTAACGCTGCGAAAGAACAATTGAATACAGGAACGATTGATATTTATAAATATCAAAAGCTTGTTAGAGAAGGAAAATTAAGTGAACATTTATCTCATTTATTTATTATTTGTGATGAGTTTGCGGAATTGAAGGCACAACAACCTGAATTTATGGATGAACTAATCAGTACAGCACGTATTGGACGTAGTTTAGGAGTCCATTTGATTTTAGCAACTCAAAAACCAAGTGGTGTCGTTGATGAACAAATTTGGTCTAACACAAAGTTTAGAGTTTGTTGTAAGGTGCAAACAGCAGAAGATAGTAATGAAATGATAAAAAGGGCAGATGCTGCCTATCTTAAAGAAGCAGGTAGATTTTATTTACAAGTTGGTTATGATGAGTATTTTGTAAAAGGACAATCCGCCTATACTGGTGGTCCGTATGTGCCAAGTGAAAAATCATTTGCCAAATTAGATAATGGTATAGATTTTATTAATCATATTGGTGAGGTAACACGTTCTGTTGTAGAAAAGAAAAAAGTAGAAGAACAAACAACTCAAGCAAGTTTAGGAGAAGAATTAATTAATGTGTTACATTATCTTATTGAAGCTGCTAAACAAATTAATTATGCAAATCAACAATTATGGTTGGATAGTATACCAAAATTAATTTTACTAGATAAGCTTAATAAGAAATACAGCGTAAAAACGACTCCATTTAACATTAATCCATTAGTTGGAGAATATGATAATCCACAAGGACAAACGCAAGGACCAGTAGAAATTCCATTAACTACTAAAGGAAATACATATATTGCAGGAGTTGCAGGTAGTGGTAAATCGACACTTCTTTCTACTATTATATATTCTACTATTGTTACGCATAATGTAGAGGAAGTTAACTTTTATATTATTGACTTATTAGCAGAAAATTTGAGAAAATTTTCAAATGCCCCTCAAGTTGGAGAGTTTTTAACGGTCAATGATGGTGACAAAATTAGCAAATTATTTTATTTCTTAACAAGAGAAGCCAATACCAGAAAGAAATATTATTCTATAAATGGTGGGAGTTTTGATATAGATGTTAAGAATGGAAAATCAATATTCCCGAATATTATGGTTGTAATAAATGGTATGGATGTTTTCAAAGAAACATTTGAGAAAGTTTATGAGGAATTATTTACACCATTTACAAGAGATTGCAATAGAAATGGAATTGTATTTGTAACCACCGGAAATGGGTTAAATACGTTAGGTTATATGGTTGAGAACAACTTTCCAACTAAAATTGCAATGAAATTTTTAGATACTAGTGATTATATGATGTGGTTTACTGGGTCTAAGTTAATTCCTAATGATAATCCAGGTAGAGGTTTAATTCAATTGGATAATGTATATGAATTTCAGACTGCTTTACCTTTTGAAGAAGATGTAATGGATAAAAACATTAATTATGTTATTGTACAACTTTCTAAATTCTTAAAAGGTAGGGCAAAAAAATTACCAGTGTTGCCAAATACAATTAATGCAGATTCCTTAGTTACTAGTCTTACGGATTTAAGTTCAGTTCCTATTGGGTATGAGATTAAAAGTGCTTGTCCATATATGTATAACTTTGATTGTTTAATATCTCTAGTTACTTCACCTAAGGAAGTGGTTTTAAAAGAATTTGCCAATGGATTAGTTTACTTGTTTTCAAAATTAGAAAATACAAAAAATATTGTATTATCTGCGTATGATTTTATGGATTCATTAGAGAATGTTAAGATGTATATGGATAACTTCAAAAATGTTTTGGCATCGTTAAAGAAAAATATTGAGAAAACATTATCTTCTACAGAGAACAATAATAAATATGTAATTACAATTTGTGGATACGTTAAATTAAATATGCATTTACTTTCTATGAAGAAAGATGATCCGACGATTATTACGATTGATGATATTATTCTTATGTGTAAAGATAGTGAACAATTTAGATTTGTAATTCTTGATTTCTGCGATTCTTTAACATCAATAGATAATTTACCTTGGTATAACTTAGTTTCAACTAGTAATGGTATACTTCTTTCAACAACGATAGATAGTCAATCATTATTTGTCGCTAGTGAGGCTTATGATACGGTACAGATTGCTAGAGATGATGGTATTGTAATTCTTAAGAGTGCAAAAGAATACATAAAATATGTAAAAAGGTAGGACTATAAAATGAATAAAATATTAATAAGTGTATATGTATTAACAATAGAAGAAGAATATGATATGTTTATTCCAATCAACGAAAATATGAAAAATGTTCTTAATTTAATTCAACAGACAGTAAATGAATTATCAGATGGCTACTATGTTATAAATCAAAATGCACTCTTATATAATGGAATAGATGGTAAAATTATTAATAATAATAATATAGTGAAATTTTCAGGATTAAAGAATGGATCAAGGGTATTACTAGTATAAGATAGAAAAGAGTGATAATGCTCTTTTTCTTATGTAGACAATTTATAATAACTCTAGTAAAATAAAATTGTAAGAAGAAAAGAGTGATATATTGAAAATAGTAGTATATGCGATAGCAAAGAATGAAGAAGTTCATGTATTAGAATGGTATAATTCTATGAAAGAAGCAGACGATATTTATGTTTTGGATACGGGATCTTCTGATGATACTTTAAAACTACTAAAAGAATGTCCTAAAGTACACGTAGAGCAAAAAATAATAAATCCCTGGAGATTTGATGTTGCTAGAAATGAATCATTGAAATTGGTGCCAGAAGATGTTGATATTTGTGTTTGCACGGATATTGATGAAAGACTAGAATCTGGGTGGAGAAAGAAATTAGAAAAGGTATGGAAGGATGGTGTTACTAAGGTAGAATATACAGATGTAAGATACCTAAATAAAGATGGATCTTATGGGGGAATCCAGAAAGGAACTAAAATCCATGCAAGAAAGAATTATAAATGGGTATATCCTGTTCATGAATGTATTCAGTCTGTTTCTAATGAAAAAATTGTGGTTGCAAAAGAAATTGTTTTAGTTCATCATGATAAAAAAACAGTTCGATCGAATTATACAAATTTATTAGAACTTGCCGTAGAAGAAGAACCTGGTGTAGCACGTCATAGATTCCTACTTGGAAGGGAGTACTACGTATATAAAAAATATGATAAGGCGATTAAACAGTTTCATAAATATATAAGAATTAGTAATTGGGACGATGAAAAATCATTTGTATTTAGATATATGGGAAAATGTTATAAAGAAATGAATTATATAGAGGAGGCATTATTATGGTTTGAAAAATCAAGAAAATTGACTCCTAATTATAGAGAACCTTATTATGAATTGGGAAGATGTTATTATTATATAAATGACATAGAAAATGCATATAAATATTTGAAAAAAGCAAGTAGAATTACAGAAAAATCATCTTATATGAATGATTTTGAAGCTTGGAATGGAAGTGTTTATGATTATTTGTCTTTATCAGCTTACAAACTAAAAAAATATCAGGAAGCTTATCGAAATGGAAAAAAGGCTTTACAATATTTTCCTAATGATACAAGAATTTTAAAAAATATCGAACTATATGCAGAAAAAGTAGAGAGTGCTAAAGTAACGGAAGTGGTGTAAAATAGGAAAAAAAGAGTTTTTTTGAAAAACATAAATAAAATTTCAAAAAAATAT